>JBPYDQ010000795.1:0-2885 GCA_051986135.1 Terriglobales bacterium
TCCGTGCCGTGCATTCTCAGTGCAACCGCGAGGACTCTGTTCAAGGCAAACTGCAGCGCAGGCGAGAGGGGCGCCCTTGCAGCTGCGCTGATTCTTCCAGCACTCGTTCGTAGGGTCCCGAGCGAACTGCCATCCCGGACAAGGTTCACTAGCGCAGGTGCGATGTACCCAAGTGGCAATACCATATCCGCGCATCCAGTAGAAATGGCAGCTCGCGGCATGCTCCCTTGGGTTGCACTGGCTTCATCTTGAACAATGACAGTGCCGTGCTGTGAATGTACAGCGCGCACCCCATCACTGCCGTCATCGCAACCGCCACTCAGAACAATCACCACGGCGCGCTGGGCATAAGTTGCAGCCACTGAAGTGAATAAGTGATCAGCCGTGTGGAGTATGTCGAGGTGCGTAACCGTCTGAAGGGCGACTCTGCCGTCGGAATGAACAAAGCAAGAGCAGCCACTTGGGCAAACATGCACAGTGCCAAGCGTGAGTTTGTCGCCCTGTTCTGCCCAGCGCACAGTAAGAACCGTTTGCTGCTGCAGCACATCGATCAGAGCACCGGAGTAGGAGCCATTCAGGTGATGGACATACAAGATAGGGGCTGGAAAATCCGCCGGCAGCGAAGCAAGGATCTGGCGCATCGCCTCAATCCCGCCGGCCGAACCGGCAATTGCCACGATTCCAAACTCAGGCGGCTCACTGCATTCCGGCCCAGGCATACTCGGCCCTCATCCGAGATGATCATACGCCCTATTGCGAGCACGGAAACAGATAAGCAGTGGCGGGAATCGGCGCTTGAATTGTGAGCGGCGTCACAAATAGCGCTGCGTTTCTCGTCGCAGAATTGAGCCGGTATTACCTACGAACAGCGGCCAGGAGCGATTGCTGTTGGGTTCATCCCACCTCTCGCTTGCGCTCCTGGCGTATCGAACGGTTGGTGGGAATTCGCCCACAAATCCGGAGGACAGTCAAGTTGCCTTCACCTTCTTCCTAGGTTGCGGTTGCGGGGGTTTTTCCTACGTGGCGCCTTAGTTGACGTGAAATCGTCATATCGCTTGTGATCGGGGTCAGTCGTGAGATCCGCCTCACCGCCCTCTAATCCTGGTAACGGTGGTGGACCAACGCGAGCAGTGTCTTTACCCCAAGCCCAGCCGCGCTCGATGAGTTCACTCAAATCGCAGCAGAACTGAGGAAATAAAGAAATAAATCCGTGCTGCCTAAAAAATTTTTGCCTAGTCCCTCCAAAATGACCCGAGTGTAGACACCAAAAACGGGACCCAAGAAAAGTCCCTGCGAATTATTGGTCGGCGCGGAGCGCCGATGTGCGAGGGAGGGTACCCCTTGCCGCTCGCGGTGAGGCAGCGGCGCGTGAGGCTGGTCGAGGACGCGGTCGGCATGGGCAGGTGGGGGACGAACGATCGCCGAGGAGCGGCGGCGGCGCTTCCTTCTGTCGGGGCGAGCGGGATCGGATGTCCTTTGGTGGCCGGGCTGACGCAGTTCAGTCCGTCGCACCAGCGACGTTGCGTGCTGCTTTTCTCAGCTTTCCTTTGTCGAGGAGTGCTCTGTTGTCTCTAGGAATGCTTTGGTTAGTAAGGTTCAGGCGCGGAGGTACTGGTACAGCGTTTCACGGCTGATGGCGAACTCACGGGCCAGGGTGGCTTTGTTTTCGCCGGCCTTGGCACGCTTGCGCAGGAGGTTCCTGGCATCCACGAAGTTAATCCGGTGAAGTCGAAGCATGACCGTGCTTATGCGGTGAGCGACGAACTCAATGCTGGAAATTGGTTCTGCCGCACCCGCAGGTTGCGCCGTGGGTGGATGAGTTTTTATTCGAGGCGAGCGCCTTCCCGCGTGGCAAGTTTGACGATTGGGTGGATTGTTGGTCGCAATCAGTGGGAGTGCTGACCGGAGTGCCGGACTACAACGCGTACAACCGTCCGGTAGACGTGTTTGCTGGGTTGCCGCCTAATTATCGCTACGGGTGGTGATTCGGGCGTGGTAGTCTGCGGCTATGAGCCATGCCTTTGACACGGCGTCGACGCCACTAACGCTGAAGCAGATTCTTAATGCCTTAGAAAGACAGGTATTGGTTGGAAGAACCTACCTCGATACAGCAAATGGGTTGCTAAAGGCGGACCCTGTGCTCTTGCAGACCGCCCAGACTTTCTTCGGCCTTATCATTGAGGGCAGCTTGGAACTTGCCCAGATGACGATCGCAAGGCTCTACGACAATACAAAAGCCACCATAACCGTGCCGAAGATGTTGGATCAGGCGGAGCGGGATGCGGGTTCGTTCCAGCGCGGCGCGGTGCAGGAGGTTAGACGAGTAGTAGTGGAGTCTAGAAACGTCGTCCTCGGTCTTAAGCCGGTGCTCACATCCATCCGTAAGCGAAGAAACGAATGGCTTGCGCATCTCGATCCCCAGACGATAGCCAACCCGAAGGCACTTGAGGCCCGGGCACAACTGACAGTTCCAGACCTCGGGCGGGCTTTCAGGGAGACTGAGGAGATAGTCCTGAAGATGTCCGAGCTGTACGAGGGCACGATTGGTGAGTTGAGGTTCCTTGGCGGTGATGACTATAAGGTTGCACTCGAATTGATATGCCGTGCGAAATGCGCATCTATCGAAACCGATACATAATTAATTTCGGTAATTCATCCCAGACGTTGGGGTACATCCATCCCGGTTCAATTCCGAAACCAAGTTCGACCGGCGGGCCCGCTCTTGTTAGGCTCAGGCTTTCGCATGACCTCCTCTGGCGTCAATTTGCGGAACTATGTCCGGCTGGTGCGCGGAAACGCGAACTTCCGCCGGTTGTGGCTCGCACAGATTGTCAGCGAGAACGGAGACTGGTTTTACACCTTAGCCATCTACAGTCTGCTGCTCG
>JBPYDQ010000796.1:0-8363 GCA_051986135.1 Terriglobales bacterium
TTCCTTTTTGGCCTGATGTCGCAAGAAACCAGTCTGAGACAAAAGCAATGAACGAATTTGCTCGAGTATTTGACTCCATCAATAAAATCGTTTTCTCGCAGTCCTTAAACAGCGCTGAAGGAAATACGAGAATTGTTCGTATTACCAAGCTTCAAGACGAAATACTTAGGTTGAAACAAGAGCAAGGCAAACATATTTTAATCGGCGGTGTAAGCGTTCCTTCACAACTTGTAGAGCTTGGTCTCGTTGATGAATATCGCTTTGTCGTTTCGCCAATCGTTGCAGGAGAAGGGAGACGGTTGTTGGAAGGTGTTAGCCTGTCGGAGAAATTACAATTAAAGCTTGTTGAGTCAAAGATTTTTAAATCAGGATGTGTTGCGCTTCGTTACTTGAAACAGTGACGGGCGCAGTTTACTCCTGGTTAACGGCAAAACCGGACACGTCAAGTGCTAGCCGCCAAGTTTCCGAGTCGCTGACTTCTCGGGACTTGGGCTGGTGCTGAGATCACCAGCAACTCTACGTAACGTCTCATCGCTGCTCAGCGAGGCGTGCGGCGGTTCTTTTAACTTTGTATCCGGGGTGGTCTCTCGCTTTTTCCACCACTCTTTCCAGAGGTTGGTGTAATAGTCGGGATTGCGTTCGAACGCGCCAATGCCGGGGCCATAATCTCCGCTCATGTTGAACGCCTGTGCCAGCCCGATCACAGCTTGATACCGCACATTCAGGTCGGGATCATCCAGACGTCGAACGAAAAAATCGGCATCCTTCTGGCCACCCATCGACCGCAGGGCGACCATCGCTGCAGCACGAATGTTTCCGAAACGAGAATAACTGAGCGCCACCAGGTCATCGTGCGCACTTGGATCTTTGATCTCCTGTAAGCCAACGAACCAGGGTTCTTCGGTTCCCGTGTAGGAATCCACGAATCGTCTGACGGCGGCCACGCTCTCCGGCGTCTTGGTCTTCAGTTGTAAAATCAAGTAGGACCAGACCAGTTTCCAGTTTGATGAAGTCGAAACGGCGCTCAAGGCCACCAGAGATTCAGGGCGAATGACATCAAGACCCTCCAAGTAGGAAAACGCTTTCAAGGCCTCGTCTGGATTTTGTTGCAACGCCACAGCCACTAGCGCCGATTCCAGTTTAGCCTGTCCGGGTGCTCCACCCTGTACCGGAAGCGAAGCGAATGGCTGCGCCGCAAACAACCAGTCAGAAAATTTATAGGTCCCTGCTGGAGTGGCCTTCAGAAACAGAAGATAGGCTTCTCCGGTCTTTACCGAAGGCTCCGAAGGCCCCACCGACATGCCCGTATTATCCGATGAATATTCGAGGGCAATCGGCGAGATTGCCGAGCCCTTATACAAATCTTCAGGCCGCAGCATGGCGCGCCATGTTTCTCTGACGAAGCTAAGTCCTCGTTCGGACTCCACGGTTTGCCGGCCCGTTATGCTAAGTGAACTCACGGTGCATTTGCAGACCAGATCCGACTCATCAAAGAGGAGAGAAGTTGCCGGGCTATTTGTAACGATGTCGCCCGCTGCTGGGCCGCTCAACAACGTAAGAACGATCAGGCACCAAAACAGGCGCTTTATCATCGGAGAGGCTCCCGTAGAAGCGAGTATAAGCCCCTTTTTGATAAGCCGTTACGTCGGGGAGATTGTCAACCCCCGACAAACGGCATTATCGCCGAAGTTCATTTTGGCGAAAGGACCTTACCAGTTTCCCGACTTATCAGGCCCTTTGCCAGAGGCACGCCAGTTTGCTTTTGCGAACACGGCAGAGCCCTCACTGCCACTTTTCATTTTTGTTCGGTGTCTAATTAGCTGAAAGCCTCACTGTGTTTCCGGCAGAGGAGCCTCGGTGCCTTCGAACGTCTCAGTCTTTCGACGAAAACGTAGTTTTGCTTTATGGCTAACAGGATTCTTCCTCTTCTTCTTTTTACTTCACGACAGCGCGTTGGCCTGCTTGTGCGATGGGCGCGGTCCTACTACCTGTCAAGCCATCGGTCCAGGCTCCGCAGTCTTCCTTGGCGTAGTGGACTCCATCGAAACACCATCGTTCCTTGACTTCCTCAAGGTCGCCAGTCCCCGCTCATCGATTTCTTTCCGCGACCAATACGCAATGTTTTCTGACAACGTCACGGTAGTTTTTACGGCGGAAGAATGGTTCAGCGGCCAGCCGCAGAAAACCGCGCGCTTACACATCAATAAATTCCTGGGAGCCTGTGGTTATGAGTACCACCCTGGCGACCTCTTTTTTCACAAAGGGGAGCGCTACCTCGTCTACGCGAGGGACAATAAAGGGATTCTGTCTACCAACCATTGCAGCAGGACGCGCAGCGCAAAAGACAAAAACGACGCGGAAATCGAAAGTCTCCGCCGCTTGCATCACCTGCCTTCCTCCGTCGTATCGGGGAACTACTACCTTCCCACAGTCTACGGCCCCAGCGCGCCCCTTGTTGGGGAAAGAGTGACGCTCACCTCTTCCGTTGGCCAGCGATTCACCACTAAAACGGAGGAGGAGGGCAGGTTTACTTTTTCCGAACTGCCGCCCGCGACCTACCAAATTCAGTTGGACACTCCCCCTGGCTATGTGGTGGATTGGGCTTCAAATTCGGGCGCCTATTGGCGTACCAGCGAAGGCATCATCCCCGCGAACTCGCGCGAACTGGTCGTCTCCCCCAACGCGTGTCGCGATGCTTTATACACTGCTCTCCCCAACGGTCGCATTTCCGGTGTCGCCACCTCTCCACGAGGAAAACTGCCCGAACCCATCGGGATTCGCATCTGGCCCGCTGATCACGTCGAAGCCATCGAAAATTCCTGGTGGGCTCAATACACAACCGGCTCCAGTGGTGCCATTCAAATAGGGCCTCTCCTCCCGGGCAGCTATGTTATGGGCACTTATCTCTTCCCTGCCGATTTCAAAGAACGGTCCAAGGACTTGAACTTCATTGAAAACTTTGTTCCTCAGCCATGGTTCTATCCCGGCACCACAGATCCTGCGAAAGCTAAACCCATCACGGTGGGCTTTGCCCAGCAAGTCTCCGGCATCCATTTTGTTGTCCCATTAGCGTCCGTGAAAGCGCCGCAAAAACGCAAAGCATCTCCCACAACTGGCATCCAATGAGGGTTGCATTCAGAAAGTGATGGGGCCACAGGGTCAAGTCCCGATTTACAAGCTAATCGCCGAAGTTGATTTTGACGAAAGGAACACATCTTCCCGCAAGCGTTTCGGGCCCACATGTCATCACTTCACGCGGTCTGCCTAGCCTGCTTTGAAGACTTGAGCAGCTACGCTCATAGTTGTGATTGCGTGTTATCACTCCGGACAGTCCCCGGCTCCGCAAGTCAGCCTGCGCGCCCGTGTCCCGTCCGAATTCATAACGTAGATGTCTCGGTTCTCGCCGTCGGGCAGGCTGAAAACAAGACGCGAATCGTCGGGAGACCATTGGGGAAGCCCGAAGCCTGGAGCGTTGTACGTCAAACGCAGAATGTGGGAGCCATCGGCGTTCGCTGTGTAGATCTCCCAGGCTCCGTCGCGATCGGAAGTGAAAGCAATCTTCTTTCCATCATGCGACCACACGCCGGTATGGTTGTTGAATCCATCGTTTGTCAACCGGGTACGATGCGTGCCGTCGGTATCCATGATGTAGAGCTGATCTTTTCCGGAAATATCCGAAAAGAATAGAATCCTCGTGCCATCTGCCGACCAGCGCGGTACTTGGTCATTCGCTGCATTCTTAGAAAGGTTCATCTGCTGCGAACCATCTGCGTTCATGACATAGATTTGCCAATGGGACGGGTCTAGCGTGGGATTTTCATTTACCTGAAGCAAGATTTTTGTACCATCGGGCGAGCAGAGCGGAACCCCGGAAAAGCCAGTATTGTGCGTTAGTCGTCTTGGCTGCGAACCGTCCGCGTTCATCACGTAAATCTGCGGCATGAGATCGCTGCGCGGCGACTGAAAATAGATTTTCGAACCATCCGGCGACCACGAAGGGTGGGCGTCGCGTCCCGGAACCTTGGTCAGCCTCTTCTGGTGTGATCCGTCTGCATCCATCACGTAGATCTCAATATCGTTATCGCGATCCGACATAAATGCGATTTTCGAACCATCCGGCGACCACGCCGGATCGGAATTGCGGATAGGGACAGCTGGTCGCTGGCGGCCCGAAATGGCTCGGCCAGAGACGAGCAAAGCCAGATAACCGAAAAGCAGTGACGCAAATACTGATTTACGCACAGGACTCACACGAATAGACGAATTTAGCAAGAGGAGGGGAGCAACGAATCCCCGCGAGAAAGCCCTGCCTGCTAGCCGCCACTCCTCCGGTAAGCCGTACGGGAGATGATTCTCGGTTCCAGCTACACGACATGTGGTGTAAACTCGCGAAATTCCTACAAAAGCAGAAACCGAAAATGACCTCACCTACTCCAAGCAAAGACGTAACTGCCTTTCTTGCTCCCTACGCTATCGAAGTGCGCAGCTTGGCTTTGGCGGCTCGCTCGTTTGTTTTCAAGATGATTCCTGACATTTCGGAGCAAGTCGACGCCAAAGCACGAATCATCGGCTATGGCTACGGTCCGAAATATGCCGATATGGTCTGCATGCTGATGCCAACCAAAGCCGGGGTGAATTTGGGCATTGCCTACGCAATGGAGCTGCCTGACCCTGCTAAGCTTTTGGAGGGCACCGGTAAATTGCACCGTCACGTCAAGCTCAAGAGTAAAGCAGATTTGGAGACGGCTGCATTGAAGTCTCTTTTGAAAGCTGCGGTTGCACGGCGAGAAAAGACGGCACGCAAAGCAAAATAAATAAGAATTGGCAAAGGGAGGTAAATAAGCTCAGGGAGCCAAGTTCTGGTTAACAAGGTAACCGCCGAAGTTGAATCGGTCACGCAGAAGTTGGCCTTTTGGCGTAATCTCATCGCATGAAAATTGCTGGCGGCTTTACGGTTACATTGCTGGGCAGCGCGGTGCTGTCGGTCCTCGCTGGGGGACCCCTCTCGCACGACAAAGGCACTCAGCCGGAATGCACCGCCGCTGCTGTCTCCTTCTCATTGAAAGCGGGTGATAGCCTTCAGCAACCGATCAGCGATCTCACGTTTAAACTTCAGCCGTTGGCATCTTCAGGCTGGAGTTTTTCGCTTGTCGATACAAGGGACCGCGATTTCATTTACCCTGTCAACCCGCCACTACGCTTCAACGGCTCTCAGACGCTCGGCGCTGGCTACGGTGACACCGCAAAGCGATCTTTGAGCTACGGACGAGAACTCCGTTTTTTGTTGAACGGTTCCGAATACGATGTTTTCAGGCCCTATGTAGAGGACGCGCTATGGCCTTACACCGCGGCCGATCCGGATCATGCAGCCGACCAATATCTGAGCGAACTCGACAAACTCCGTACGGGTTTGCTTCGCCTGACCGTAGTTCGTTCGGATGTTTCAGAAACCGACGAAGTTCGCTTCGCTGAGTTCAAAATTGAGTTCATCGCGCCCACGGCGTATCAGTTTGTCTCCTCGCTTTCGCCTCACGCTGTGGCTTGTCCCGTGGCGATGTTACCAATCAAGGAACGCATTCCTGCGCGCATCCCGGCCGCCGATCCCGGCAAGTATCGGAATGTGCGGGATGCATCGGATTGGAATAATCCACTTCTGACAATAACCGTCGACGGTTTTGACCTTCGATACCACGGCGGACAAATGCACGGCCCGCTGTCAACCCTCGCTCGAACCCTCGTTGGGCTTCCTGATTCAGCGTGGCCCTACGGACGAATACTTGCGGCGTCCGAAAATGGCGTCCAGCCCAGTGATGGCAGCGAGCTCATTAAGAGGAACAAAGAAGAAGCGGACAAGATCCTGAAGGAGCTTGGAGTCACTGTGGACTGGTGGCCGTCTGCATAGCTGCCGAAAAACAACCAACGAGACAGGACTTGATCGCAAAACCATCAGGGCAATTCTTAATGAAAGAGGGTGCAAATCTCAACGCTCGCGAAAGATCGTGATATGGCTGCGGCAAGAACAGGTTCTGGTACCTAAGTTACCGGTAATAATCGACTAACCGGGACCCAGAGCATCCGTCCGAAGTGCTCCCAAGCGCACGACAACCTAGCAGGCAAGCGGCGCATCGAAGACAGCCCAGGGACTACATGTCTCTGGAGCTCGACAGGGGACCCTACGAGACAAACCACTTACTTGCGCACCGCGTTGATCGACTGTTCCTTGCTTGGGTTGCTTCTAGTGTCGGCAGGTTGCGGTGGCGGCGGAATGATGACCCCGCCTCCGATCATGACTCCAAGCCTTACCGCAACTTCGAGTCTTATTGCTACCGCAGGCAAGCCATTTGAAGCTGCCGTTTCCAATGACGGTACTGTCTTCGTCTCGGTGACCGCGGATGCCAGCGCGGGGTCAGCGACTGGCGTGCAAGTATTCTCACAATCGAACGGCACCTTAACATCGTCCTGCGTGAACGCTCTTCCCGCGGCGCTTCTGGGCTCGAACACCTTTTTCGCAAACCTGAGTTTTTTTCCGAATGGGACGGACCTCGGAGGAGGGATCGGGTTTCCAGGAGCAATCTTTTATCATGCTGCGGATCTTGTTGGTTGCAATGCCTCCGGTTTCGTCGTCGGGCAGGGATCGACCGCTGGGAATAACGCTGGAACGCTTGCAGTTGCCGCGACGCCCGATGGAAAGCTTGCGTTTGTCGCCAACGAGAGTGGGGTGGCACCGGGCGCTGGAACGAACGGAAACATCGGCGTGGTGGCCATTCAGCGAGACAATGTTGGAAATTTTACGACCGGCACGACGCTGATGGGACAGATCGCCACGGGTGGGAATGCTATAGCGGGCATGACGCTTTCGCCGGACGGCACGCGCCTGTACGTGACTTCAGAAGTTGCGGCTAACGGGACGGTGGCGGCGGGTGGCGGGAATCCAATCTTATCGAAGTCCGGGTGTCTGCAGGGTAGTGTGAGCAGCATCAATGGCTTACTCACGGTAATCGACGTGAGCAAAGCCGAGGTGACGCCCGACGCAGGAGCGATCCTGGCGACGGTGAACGCGGGCTGCTCGCCCGTTCGATTGTCGGAGACAGTGGACGCCACGACGCTGTGGGTGACTGTGCGTGGTGACGACCGCGTGCTGGCGTTCAGCGCTGCCAAGCTTGAGTCTGACCCGAACAATGCACTACTCGGGTTTGCCTCCACAGGCGGCACTGCTCCGGTAGGACTGCGCTTGTTCCATAACGACCAACTGTTAGCAGTCGCGAACTCCAACCGGTTCCAGACCGGAACAGCCAACGCGACAATTCTGAACGTGGCGTCCCCCTCGACGGCCAGCGTCGTGGCGACTATACCCACGGGGAACTTTCCACGCGAAATAAGCGTGGGGCCGGATGGCGCGACGCTATACTTGACCAACTTCAATTCGGATACGCTGCAAGTGATCCAGATAGCCTTCCGCTGAACTCTGGTGATTTTGGGAACGGCAGCTTTTTGGCCCCTATCGCGAAGAATGCCCAACAAGAACCGAGTCAACGGGCGCATGCTGGTGCTATGAGCAACCTTTCCGATAACCGGACAAACCAGGCGCTGACGCAAATTTTCATCTTGTGTTTTCGGGTTTAACGTTGAAGACCATGTCCAGGATCGTTCCGAAGAGCACAATCTCCCCCACGACAAACGGTATGAACCAAACTGGCCGCCATTGAGGGTACTTGCCTAATATGAGTAGCCAGGTGGGGAGATGAGCTCCCAACAGGACCACAATGGCCAGCCAAAAGCCTAGGCGTTTCCACAGCGGCCTATGCGACCTAACGACCCACCAAAAGAGAAATACGGTCCAACTGACGAAGAAAAGCCACGGACGCGCAGAGCTGGGATCTACGTTTGCGCGAATGCCAATGGCAGTAAGCAGGGCTGCAACCGCCAGACCAGCCAATGCGACCCCTATATAAATGAAACAGCGCCGAACTGCTTTTCCAAGAGTCAATGAGTCAGCCCTCTCAATGACGAGTTCCCTGGTATGCGGCCCGAGCCGGAGGCTCCGTGCTCGGCGACCGAGTGTGATACCTCGGCATTCTGCACCAGCTTGGTTCTCGGCTCATTGTGAAAGCTACCACGCTCATACGGGAGCGAGAAGCCGAGAGATGACCGCCGAGAAATGCGGTCGCCACGCGATATTTTGATATTTTGTCCAAGAAATTCGAAATGGCCCCCCTGGCAGAACGAGAAAATCGGTAAGGTGGAGTACTAGCCGCCAAGTTACCGATTCGCCTGACTTATCAGGCACTGACTCGGAGATGTGATAGCTTCAATTCGGGAAGCGGCGTGATACGGGAGTGTGCATGAGCTACGACGTGTACTGC
>JBPYDQ010000797.1:0-3823 GCA_051986135.1 Terriglobales bacterium
ATTGGTGCGCAAGATCCTTGTCGATTGGGGATTTGACGGTCTCAAACTCGACGGCCAGCACATGAACGGTGTTCCTGCCTGTTACAACCCTGCCCACCACCACAAGCGCCCCGAGGACTCGGTTGAAGCCTTGCCGGATTTTTTCCGTGAAATCTACGACGCCGCACAAAAAGCCAAGCCCGGATCGCTGGTCGAATTCTGCCCCTGCGGAACTGCGTATTCTTTCTTCACTATGCCGCATTTCAATATGTCAGTGGCTTCCGACCCGAGAAGTTCTTTCCAGGTACGCTCCAAAGGCAAGACCATCAAAGGCCTCATGGGCGACGATGTCCCTTACTTCGGTGATCACGTTGAATTGAGCGACAATCACGACGATTTCGCGTCTACCCTTGGTATTGGAGGAGTCGTGGGCACGCAGTTCGTGCTGCCTTCTCTAGTCGAGAAACATGGCCGTTTCGATCTGACGCCCGAACATGCGGAGAGCTTCCAAAAGTGGCTGGAGCTTTACCAGGAGAAGGGTCTTTCCCGCGGTCAATATCTGGGCACGCTCTATGATATTGGTTTTGATCTGCCTGAAGCCCACGTCATCCGCAAGGATAAGAGGATGTACTACGCGTTCTTCGCTGGAAACTGGAAAGGCATCCTGGAGTTGCGCGGCTTGGACGATCGCGCGTATCACGTCGTCGACTACGTGGAAGGGAAAGACTTCGGGATCGTTCGCGGGCCGGTCGCGCACCTGTCTGCGGATTTTTCGAAACACCTTTTACTGGAGGCAACTCCGCAGTAAGGCTCACGGAAACTTGGACAGTAACGGTCAATGACAAGTAAGTGTGCGATACCCGTCTACAGGGCTAGTGGCGCATTTTAGATAGGAAGGCAAGCGTGAACTTCTTAAGTCTCTCTGCATTGTTTTTGTGCGTCTCCGGAGCATTTGGCCAGGCGAACTCAGTTTTCTACGTGGCGACGACCGGTAATGATTCGAATGCCGGTACCCAAGCTTCACCTTGGCGCACCGTTCAACACGCCGTGGATACTGCTCGCGCGGGCAGCACCGTCAACGTGCGCGGTGGAATCTACGAGGAACTCGTGAGCATCAATAGATCCGGCAACGCGAGTGATGGATTCATCACATTCAGAAGTTATCCAGGCGAAACGGCGATCCTGGAAGCAGAGCACTTCAGTCCCTCAGGAAGGCAGGGCGTACTTACCATCCACAATCAGAGTTACGTAAGGATCGAGGGTTTTGAAATTCGGAACTTTCATACTGCCGAACATCGCCTGGTGCCGTTGGGGATAAGCGTTATGGGGGGTGGCTCGCACATAGAGCTTCTGAAGAACAACGTCCATCACATTGAGCAGACTTTTCCGGGCCGCGATGCTCCCGGAAGCGGTGGCAACGGATTTGGCATTGCTGTATACGGTACCGACGCCAAGACTCCGATCACTGACCTGGTCATTGACGGCAATGAGGTGCATCACCTCAAGACAGGTTCGAGCGAGTCGCTGGTGGTGAATGGGAACGTCACGAACTTCCGCATCACGCACAACGTCGTCCACGACAACAACAACATCGGAATCGATGTCATCGGCTTTGAGCACACGGCGCCCGACCCTGCCGTCGACCAGGCGCGTGATGGAGAGGTGAGCGGCAATTTGGTTTACAACATTACGTCGCGGGGCAATCCTGCATATCGCAACGATGAATCTTCCGATGGCATCTACGTGGATGGCGGCACCAGAATCCTGATCGAACAGAACGTTATCCATGACGTGGACTTCGGAATCGAACTGGCCAGCGAGCACCGGAACCGCGCCACCAGTTACATCACGGCTCGGAACAATCTTATTTATCACAGCCACACCGCGGGTGTTTCCATTGGAGGCTATGCGCCCGAGCGGGGACACACCGATCATTGCATTGTGGTCAACAACACTCTCTACGAAAATGATACGTCGGCAACCGGCTCCGGCGAATTCCAAATGCAGTGGAACATGGCGGACAATATTTTCGAGAACAACGTCGTGTATGCAGGACCACGCTGCCTTATGACGGCGAACAGATCTCAGGTCGATAAAAACAGGCCGCCCGCAATCATCGATCACAACCTTTACTACTGTGTCTCCGGGGCACAGGCAAGCACATGGGCAGGGGCTTCCAACACCGTGACGGGATTCGATAAATATGTTGAGGCTACAGGGAATGACCGTCATTCCCATTTTTCTGATCCGAGTTTCGTTGATCCAGCCAAAAATGACTTCCATCTACAATCCGATTCCCCCGCCCTCGCTGCTGGCGCAACTGACGAAGTTCCGATGGGAGAACTCGATCTTGAAGGCTCACCACGAGTGAAGTCCAGGAAGATAGACATCGGCTGCTACCAGCGGCGTTAGGAGCATCTATGTCGGCTTGGAGTAAATCGCCGCAAATTCGTCAAGATCGCCGCTGGAGCGTTCGCAGCGCCGGATTTAGTCACGAGAGGTCGGGTTGTGGGAAGTTTGACCTTCGCGGCTCACAGGATTTCGACTGGCTTCGGCGAACGCCATTTCTGGATAGCTTCCGTGTGCCCGGCCATTCACGAACTGGGCGGGAGACTTCTCATTGGCTGGTCTATCAAACGCGTCCACAGTGTCGTCGGAAGCCTTGCATTGGTCGCCCGAGAACAATTCCTCCTATGATTTCGGGGCGTGATCCCGGATCCCCGATTCGTCAGGACGACGAGGGCGCAAATGACAGTCACTCCCCGGTGACGCCCGACAGCGGCAAACAAGGCAGCACTCATCAGCACGAAGCCTAGAGCGGTCATTCGTTGTGTGGGCACCAGAGTGGGCAGTATTTGGACCAGTGCTGTAAGGTGAAGATGCCAGCCAACTAGCGCCGTTATGCCGAGCACGCCGACAATCACGGCCGCAGATACGTGACGCGCCTGAGCCAATCAGATCGCCAAAAACTCATACATCTGGATGCGTCGTTAACTCAAAATCTGAGTTCCGGCGTCCTTCCGTCGGCACACGACTTTTATGGTAGACCGATTTGCATCACAGTCAAGGCCTGCTATGTTTGGATATAAATTTATATCCCGTGGGAACAAAGGATACAAAGCGACGCAACAGGGTCGCCTTTCTCATCTAGCGCAGCCGGGAAGAGCCGAACAGATCAGACATGCTGCGAAGCGCGAGCGCAGAACCATTACAGGGTTCTTCATGAGCGTACTCGAACCTGAATAGCAGCGACCATTTGCCACGCCAACTGTTGCCCCAAAAGCGTGGTTGGTGGCTGGAGGTGAGCCCGATCTTCGATTATGACGTGGATTCCCACTCACCATGGCAGGCAATGACTTCTCCGGCACCAATTCCTTCGGCTCACGTGCAAACTCCTCCGGTCCGCCCGTAAGTCTTGCACCCACTTCCTTGCCCAATTCTAGAGAGGCTTGTGATTCGTGAGTCGCACTGTCATTCCTGACAGGGTTCAAACCATCATCGTGGTCTGTTTCCTTTCGGAGAGTTCTTACGTGGTTCCACCATGAAATGCACCCGCTTGATGAGAAAGCGCAAGTACCAGAACACGACGCCGCATGCAATCAGTGCTGCAAGCGTGACCATAACCATCAAACGTGGTATTGGCGCCAGACCAGCTCGGGATGCCGGGCCTTTCCCCGCTTGGCAACACACATCGTTTTTGTAGCCTCTAATAACTCCTCTAGGTAACGCCAAACGGGCCTGACAGAGAGACCTCTCCTATTCGTGCGTTCTAAAAAAGCAAAGAAGAAAGTGGAGAGACGAATTTGGTCCTTGATCTCGGCCCAAGAAGGACAATGAAATGGCT
>JBPYDQ010000798.1:0-3911 GCA_051986135.1 Terriglobales bacterium
CCCAACCAAGGGCGCGGTATCACCCTGAGCCCAATCGCGATCAGGATCACGCTCCTCTCAGAAGCACGCAGCAGTATTTGTCCCCGGGGTTTGGCCACCAGCCGTACGCGCGGGAAGGAGAAGGTCATCGAGACGCCAAAGGGAAATAGAAAGGACGGAAAGATGAAGTCGACCTGTGTTCGACGGGTCCCTCTGCATGCCTGATCTCGCCATACGCCTTATCGTCACTTCCCGGGTTGTGAACGAGAATTATTTCCGCGACCGCGAGTCCACGAACAATATCGAGACGCATCAGTCGGCCAGGGTCCGGTTCAGCGGTTCCGTTGCGAGCTTGTTCCATTGGTAGGGTAAGCGGCGGGATTTAGACCACCGCAATTGAGAAAGAAAATAGAGGGATATAAACCAGCGCAAAGAAAAATGTTCCCAAAGACGTGCTCTCGATGCTGGCTACGGTATTCGCCCGTGCCAGGTACTGGAGATTGATACTAATGCGAAATGTGGTCGCGGCACCACGCTCGAGGAAAGTCGACATAGCTGCGGTCCAACTCCGCAATGGAACGACAACCAAGCAGTTGAAGCGTGCGCTCGATATCGGTTCTCAAAATCTGGACGGCCCGCGCGACTCCGGGTCGGCCGGCAGCTGCAAGGCCGTAGGCATAGGCGCGCCCGATGAGAACGGCTCGGGCGCCCAGACAAATGGCTTTGACTACGTCAGTGCCGCGGCGGATTCCGCCATCCATCAGCACTTCAATCCGGCCGTTCACCGCAGCTACCACCTCCGGTAGAGCACGAATGGTAGCGGGAAGACCATCGAGCTGGCGTCCACCATGATTCGAGACCACCACAGCCGATGCCCCCTCGTCGATCGCGCGACGAGCATCATCTCCGGTGAGTACACCCTTCACAATGATGGGGGCATTCCACACTTGCCGCAGCCAGCGCATGTCAGCCCAAGTCACAGCGGCATTAGCGAGCGCACTGGCCACATCTACCATGGGCATTGGTCCGCTGCCGGACACAACAACATTGGCCAGACTGGGGACACCTCCATCGAGCAGAAAAGATGCGAGCCATCCCGGACGCGAGAGGACTTGCGGCAGGAAGGGCAGCATAGATATCAGTTTTCCACTTAAAAGCTGGCTTACCCCATTGCGAACATCGCGCTCACGAATGCCGGAGACGGCAGTGTCGATGGTGAGTACCAGCGCGGAGAAACCGGCCCTACGCGCCCTTGTAATAGCCGCCTCGGCGACTGCGCGACCACCCATTAGATAGAGCTGATACCAGACGGGGCCGGAGGATGCTGCTTTCACGTCCTCCATCCTGTGGCCGGAGATGGTCGACAGAATGTAGGCGGTTCCCGCTTCTCCTGCCACGCGCGCCGCCGCACATTCACCTTCAGGATGCATCAAGCGACTGTATCCGACCGGAGCGAGCATGAAGGGCAGAGCCAAATCCGTTTCCAAGACTTTGGTATGCAAGTCACAAGCGCCGACGGCGACTGCATGACGAGCCCGGAACGTGATCTCCTGAAAAGCGCGGCAGTTCTCACGCAATGTGAACTCGTCTTCGCCACCGCCGTCGAGATAGTCGAATACCGGTCTCGGCACGCGACGTTCTGCCAGTTGACGCAGATCTTGTACGTTCACCACTCGAGATAGGCTTGGCATAGGGTAGTCAGAGGCCAGTCAGAAGTCCGTCAGGCATTATAGACACTTCTTCCCCCGCAGTCCGCCCCGGGTGGTAAGCTGAATCTAGCGCCGCGGCCGAACTGATTATTCCCCACTGGGCCCTTAGTTTCAGCGCTTTAGTTGCTTTCCCGAGCACTTGGCCTGTTTATGCCGCCACATATCCACGCCATCTAATACAATAAACAAGCGGGGTGGGACAGCCCTGCTCAGAGGGATAGCAAAACCAAATGCCAGTTCCCGTGTCGCAGATGTGGACCGTTGCGTCCTATGTACTCAGCCAAAAGCTGAGAAGGCGACAACGCTTTCCGCTGGTGCTGATGCTGGAGCCACTGATGCGCTGTAATCTGGCATGCGCAGGCTGCGGCAAAATCCAGTACCCAACCCATATTCTGAAGAAGGAACTCACCCCGGAGGAGTGCTTCCGTGCTGTAGATGAATGTGGAGCACCGATGGTTAGCATTCCCGGCGGCGAGCCGCTTATGCATCCACGCATTGGGGAGATCGTGCAAGGAATTCTGGAGCGTAAGAAATACGTTTACCTGTGCACCAACGGGCTGCTCTTGGCAGAGAAGCTTGATCAATTTAAGCCCAGCAAATACTTCTGCTTCGTTGTGCACATGGACGGACAGAGGGAACACCACGATTTTTCTGTGTGCCGGGAAGGCACCTACGACAAGGCTGTCCACGGAATTCGCCTTGCTCTCGAACGTGGCTTCCGAGTTACGACGAATACGACGCTGTTCGAAGGGGCAGACTCCCGCAGCGTGCGTGAATTTTTCAGCGACATGATGCAACTGGGCGTAGAGGGCCTAATGCTTTCTCCCGGGTACACCTACGATAAGGCGCCCGACCAGGAGCATTTCCTTAGCCGCAAGAAGACTCGTCGCCTGTTCCGCGAGATTTTAAGCAACCGCGAGAAGCACTGGAAGTTCAACATGAGCCCCCTGTTCCTGGAGTTCCTCATGGGGCGCCGGGAGTATAAATGCACACCCTGGGGTATGCCGACTTATAAC
Source organism: Terriglobales bacterium (assembly GCA_051986135.1). GTDB lineage: Bacteria > Acidobacteriota > Terriglobia > Terriglobales > Acidobacteriaceae > Gp1-AA122. Next base: position 2,705 of record JBPYDQ010000798.1, read on the forward strand.
ATCTTCGGCTGGCAGAAGCCCTGCTACCTGCTACAGGATGGTTATGTCGATACCTTCGAAGAATTGATTCACGAGACCAAATGGGAGCGCTTCGGGTACGAGAGTGGCAATCCTAAGTGTGCAAACTGCATGGTCCACAGCGGCTACGAGGCGAGCGCCGTGAATCATACTTTCGGGTCACTCAGCGGTTTTCTTGCAACGGTACGCGCGACGCTGTTCGACCGATATGACGACCCCGGTGTGAATGGCGGTGCACCGGAAGCTGGGGCGCACGGTTCCGGACAAATTGTTCAGATCACCACGAGTGCAAACCCATAGCACAGGTTTGATCCAGCCATGTCCAGTCGAAAAGAACAGGACGAAAAGCTCGGCGTGGTCCACGAGAACCTTCAGGGTTGGATTCCGGCCATGGCGAGCGAGGATGAAATCCGCGCCGCCCTGGAGAAGGCCTTTGACTACCGTGGCGACCTGACCATCACGCTGAAGGATGGCCAAAACGTGGTCGGTTACATTTTCGATCGGCGTGCCGAGAGCCGGCATTTGGCTGATTGTATTGTTCGCGTTATTCCTGCAAACCGTTCTGCAAAGGTTTCCATCCGCTACAGCGACGTCGCTGGTCTGGCATTCACGGGCAAAGATACGGCGGCCGGCAAGAGCTTCGAGGCTTGGATAAAGAAATATAACGAGAAAAAAGCCCGGGGCGAGAAGAATATAGGAATCGAATCAGAGCCGCTCGACTAATTCCTTCACCCTTGTCCTCGGCACCCTGCATTCAGGGATATCTCCTGATCAGTGCCGTCGCATCTTCCGGTGACGAGGGTCCCTCTAGGAGTCCGGTCCCTCTGAGCGCGCATCTGTGCCTTGGTGGGGGACTTACCTAACCCCAGCACCTTGCGACCTCATGGAAATCAGCACTGGCATGAGTTTCTGAACAGGCACGGGTAGTCCGGCGATCGGCGTCTTCCAGCTTGATGCTCAAGAAGAAAAACAAGGGCCACGGAGGAGCAAAACGCAGCAGCAGACGAAGCGCAAACCAAGCAAGCGTCACTCTTTGACAAACTCTTTGAAACGTTCGGTGACCAGCCATAGACTGCTGATTTTTCCCGCCACCTCTTTGTTTGTTAACCGAGTATGCCCCCAACAGTTTGTTCGAACTGCCCTCGATTAACTGGAGGACACCGACCTTCAATCTCGGTGCAAAAGGCAA
>JBPYDQ010000799.1:0-3572 GCA_051986135.1 Terriglobales bacterium
CCTTCCGCCGTGGGATACCAGCCCAATCTGGCCAGCGAAATGGGCGAGCTGCAAGAGCGCATTACCTCGACGAAGAAAGGTTCCGTCACCTCAGTGCAGGCCATTTACGTCCCTGCTGACGACCTGACCGATCCTGCTCCCGCGACCACCTTCGCTCACCTGGACGCAACCACCGTGCTCTCGCGCGCGCTGACGGAAATTGGGATTTACCCGGCGGTTGATCCTCTGGCGTCGACTTCGCGCATTCTTGATCCCCGCATAGTGGGGCAGGAACACTACGATGTGGCACAGGCCGTCAAGAAAACGTTGCAGACCTACAAGGACTTGCAGGACATCATCGCCATTCTTGGTATCGACGAACTCAGTGAAGAGCAGAAGCTGACGGTGACGCGTGCCCGAAAGATTCAGAGATTCCTGTCCCAACCTTTCCACGTGGCTGAGCAGTTTACCGGAACGCCCGGCCGATACGTGAAGATCGCGGATACGGTGAAAGGCTTCAGCGGAATTGTGGAAGGCAAGTACGATGAAATTCCCGAGCAGGCCTTTTACATGAAGGGCACGATTGACGAGGTGCTGGAGGCAGCCGAGAAGTTGAAAGCTGCGTCCGCAACTGCCTAAGCGCGGTCTTTCGTGGTTGCTGGTTGACCACGATGCACAGACAAGTAAGCCAACAGCCGACGCCCAACGCCCAATGGCGAATACTTTCCAATTCGAGATCGTAACGCCCGAGAAGCTGGTGGTGCGCGACGTGGCCGAAGAGATGCAGATTCCGGGAAAGGAAGGGTATTTGGGTATCCTGCCCGGCCACGCTCCGCTCATCACGGAACTCGGAGTCGGGGAAATCAGTTATTTCATTCAGGGCTACACCCATCGACTGGCCGTCGCCTGGGGATTTGCCGAGGTCCTGCCCGACAAAATCACCATCCTTGCCGAAACCGCCGAGCGCGGCGACCAGATCGATGTCAAGCGTGCCGAAGAGGCGAAACGCCGTGCGGAAGAACGTCTGACGAGTGGTAAGGCGGACGTCGACTTTGGACGCGCGCAGGCCGCTCTGGAGCGCGCAGTTTCCCGCCTCGAGGTTGCGAGCAAAGCAAAGTCTTGAAACCTCGGGCCCGGGTCTTGCGGGGCGTCATTTTTGATGAAGAACCCCTTTTCACCCCGCGCCAACAACTCCCGTTCCGCTCGGCCTCGACGAGGCGGGCACGATCTCAGGGCGGGCTCGAGCAGTTGGCTAGCGTTTATAACCAAACTTGCGCAACAGTTCCTTCCGGGATCGAATATCAGACTCAGCCTCTACTGCTTTGGGCGAATTGCCGTCAACTACGCCCATGATTCCCCGGCCTTGCTCGGTTCTTACCACGATCACCTCCACCGGGTTGGCCGTGGCGCAAAAGATGGAGCAGACTTCATCGACGTTGCGAATAGCTTTCAGCAGATTTATGGGATAGGCGTTGCGGATCACCAGCACGAAGACGTGCCCGGCGGCTATCGACTGTGCATTCTGGGCCGCGATCCGTTTCAAGTCGTCGTCGTTGCCGTCGAAACGAGTCAGGCAAGGGCCCGACGCTTCATTGAACGCGACGCCGAACTTGGCCTGCGGCACGGTTCCGACTACAGCTTCATACAGATCTTCTACCGTCTTGATAAAGTGCGCCTGCCCAATGATGATGTTCGCATCACCAGGGAACTCCGCGCGTACCGATTCCAGTTGGATCATGGCGACCTCCCCGAGGAGATTAGAAGCCATTAGGCTATCTCATAACTTGCGGTCGGTGAAATCTCTGTCCCCGGTGGAGTACTCTCTCCGATCAGGAGGCAAAAGCGCAGAATGAATCTAGTCGGGAGTAGATTTTGTGCCGCAACAATTTTGATTTCCCGTGTGTATTGACATCCTTGCAGCTGGCTGGGTAGTATTCTGAGAACAAGTTTGCTCCTGCGAGCAGACCTGGATTTCATGAAGAGTGGCTGAGGGACGAGCCCTGCGAAGCCACGACAACCGGATTGGGATCATATATTCCGATCGTCTGGTGTCAACTCTCGCCCGGCAACGGGGAACATGAGATTTGGGGTGCGAGACGTTGGCACTTCCGTAGCCTCTTTTTCCACCTGCTGGGAGAAGAGGTTTCTGTTTTTTAGCACCTCTATACCGGCTCGTCGCCAGCTACTCGCAAAAGGCGAGTGGCTTATGAGCACATCCTACCGACTACGCTGCCGCGAGTGCGGCAAGACCTGGGGCAACCAGGCGAAGTCTGTCTGCGACGACTGTTTCTCTCCTCTGGAAGTCTGCTACGACTACGACCAAGTTCGCCGCGAGTTCACCCGCGAGCGAATTGCCCAGCGCTCAAACAATATGTGGCGCTACTCTGGACTTCTTCCCTTACCGGCTGATTATCAGCCGTCGCTGCCGGTGGGATTCACCCCATTGATCCGCGCTCCGCGGCTGGCAACGGAATTGGGCGCCAAGTGTCTTTACCTCAAAAATGATGCGGTCTGCCTGCCGACGCTTAGCTTCAAAGATCGCGTGGTCGCCGTCGCCCTCGCCAATGCGCGGGCATTCGGGTTCGATACTGTTTCCTGTTCCTCCACCGGCAACCTTGCGAACTCGGTGGCGGCGCAAGCGGCGCGCGAGGGATTCAAGTCGTGGATCTTCATCCCCTCAGACCTCGAGGCCGCCAAGGTACTAGGTACCCAAGTCTATGGCAGCACCCTGGTGCGCATCGCCGGCAGCTACGATCAGGTGAATCGCCTCTGCTCGCAGATTGCCGACGAACACCACTGGGGATTCGTCAATGTCAATCTGCGTCCCTACTATGCAGAAGGATCCAAGACCGTGGGATTCGAGATTGCCGAGCAACTCGGCTGGCAGCTGCCGGACAACATTGTCGTCCCCATGGCCGGCGGTTCGCTCATCACAAAAATCCGGAAGGCATTCGACGAGCTGATCAAGCTGGGTCTGGCGGAAGAAAAGACGGTGAAGTTTTTCGGTGCGCAGGCGACCGGATGCTCGCCTATCTCGACCGCCGTGAAGCTCGGCAGAGGAGAGATCGAACCGCAGAAGCCGGCCACGATCGCGCGCTCGCTGGCTATCGGCAACCCCGCTGACGGGCATTATGCGATTCGCGCCATCCTGGAAACTGGTGGTTGGGCGGAAGATGTATCCGACGCCGAAGTGGCGCAGTCGATGCAGTTGTTGGCCGAAACCGAGGGCATTTTCACCGAGACCGCGGGAGGCGTGACCGTCGGTTGTGCTCGCAAGCTATACGCGCAAGGGCGTATTTCGCCTGACGAGACGACGGTGCTTTGCATCACGGGAAATGGCCTCAAGACCACTGATGCGCTTACGGGTGCCTACGAAGCCGCCGAGCCTATACCGCCCAAGTTCCGAGCTTTTGAAGATTATCTTGAAGCAACGCTCGATATCCCTGCCGAGGTGGCCTGACATGAGTATCACGGTACAAATTCCCAGCGCCCTGCGCCGTCACACTGGCGGAGTGGGATCTGTCAATTCGGAAGCTCGCAATCTGGACGAACTGTTCTCGGCCCTCGACCAGCAGTTCCCTGAGCTCAAGCCG
>JBPYDQ010000800.1:0-6582 GCA_051986135.1 Terriglobales bacterium
GTTGGTGAGTCCAGTGGCGAGCTCTTCATCGTGATGGAGCTGGTCGAGGGCAAGCCACTCGCTGTTCTCATCGGCGATAACGGGCTGCCGGTCGAGTCCCAACTGCGCTACGGTGCTCAAATAGCTAACGCCCTCGGTAAAGCGCATGACCGCGGCATCGTCCACCGCGACCTGAAGAGCGCGAACATCGTCATCACCGCCGATGGTTTGGTCAAAGTCCTCGATTTCGGTTTAGCCCAAAATGTGGCGAGCACAATACTCGAGGGCGCTACTCGATCGTTCGTCTCCCGCCAGCCGGCCTCGGGCATGAGCGGAACCCTGCCCTATATGCCGCCCGAAGTTTTGCGCGGCGAAGGATTCGACCATCGCGGTGATTTGTGGGCGCTTGGGGTGGTGCTCTACGAAGCCGCCTCCGGCCGGCTCCCGTTTGAAGGCCGCACCGGTTTTGAGATCAGCGCCGCCATCATGAATGAAGTGCCCAAGCCGCTCGGTCCTCCCGTGCCGCCTGGGTTGTGGGCTACCATCCAGCGTTGCCTATCGAAGGATCCCGCCCAGCGCTATCAGCGCGCAGGCGAAGTTCAGGCAGCTCTGGAAGCCGTTCAGCCCGCACTTGTAGTGGCCACGAACGCGAGCCCGGAGGGCAATGCGCCCCGAACCACCGTCCTACATAGTCTCCGCCACCTTCACGTCAAGAAGGGAGACTTTCTTCTCCTGGTGGGAACCACAAAGGGAGCTTTCCTTCTCCGTTCCAATCAGCGGCGCACCCGCTGGGAAGTCGGCGGTCCCTATTTCCACGGTCATGCCGTTTACGCGATGGCCTATGATGATCGGGGCGGCCAACACCGCATATGGGCTTCGACTACTAGTTACTGGGGCACGCTCCTGCGTTCCACCGATGATTTTGGAAAGAGTTGGACCAATCCCTCGGTCTCTCCCATCCGCTTTCCCGCCGATGCCGGCGTCTCGCTGAAGAACATCTGGCAAATCTGCCTGGGCCGGCCGGATGAGCCTGACGTTCTGTACTGCGGCGTAGAGCCGGCTGCGCTGTTTGAGACCCGTGACGCCGGCGAGTCTTGGTCTCTGGTTCGAGGCTTATTTGATCATCCTCACCGCCCGCGCTGGGTTCCTGGGAACGGGGGATTGGCTCTGCACACGATTGTGCTAGACCCAACTGACCGGGAGCGAATCTATGTGGCGATCTCATCCGGCGGTGTATATCGCAGCGATGATGGCGGCCGTACCTGGATGGCGCGCAACTGCGGCGTGCGTGTGGTATTCATGCCCAGCAAATTTCCAGAGTTTGGCCAATGCGTCCACAAGATTGCCCTGCATCCGCTTCGTCCCGAGCGCCTGTTTTTGCAAAATCATTGGGGCCTCTATCGTAGCGACGATCGCGCCGACTACTGGACGGATATCGCCAGTGGCGTACCCTCCGATTTTGGCTTTGCTTTGGTGATGCACCCAAGAAAGCCGGATTGGGTGTATATCCTTCCGGTGGAATCCGACGAATTTCGCTGCACCTGCGATGGCCGATTGCGCGTCTACCGAACCCGTAACGCCGGTGTCTCCTGGGAGCCGCTAATGCGTGGCCTGCCGCAAAAAGGCGCGTACGAGACCGTTTTGCGTGACGCCATGACCATCGACTCTCTGGACCCCGCCGGAGTGTACTTCGGCACGCGCAGCGGACAACTCTACGCCTCCACCGATGAAGGCAAGTCATGGAGGAAGATTCTTGACGGCCTCCCCGCCGTCGTCTGCGTGAAACACGCCGTCGTTGGAGACTCCTCCGCCGTCTCGCGGCCAAAACCAAAGCTCGCTGCTGCCCCGCCGGCTACGAGTAAAAGTGCTACTGCAAAACAGGCAACCGTGAAATCCACTTTACGCCGCCGAGGGAAGCCCTAAGCGTGCCTGTGACCTTCCACATTCCCGGCGCTTTGCGCGACTTCACCAGAGGGCAGTCCACCGTCCAGATCCGAACATCGCCGTCCGTCGTCCACGACGCGCTGAAAGAACTCTGTGCCCTGTACCCCGGTCTGCGTGACCGCATTGCCACCGAGCAAGGCGAAATCCGCCAGCACGTCAACATTTTCGTCGGAAACGAAGACATACGCTATACCGGTGGTTTAGCTACACCAGTCCCTCCGGGTTCCAGCATTTCAATCGTCCCCGCCGTCAGTGGCGGGAATACCACAGCGGAGTGGGCCGGTTCTCCATCGTCTCCAAGCCCGACGACGGATACTTGAGGACCTGGTAATGAGAGGGAAAATGGCCATCGGCCCGCGGGCGAGGAACAAAAGCGTGCCGTGTATTCGTGATTTTCCGTGTTAGCTTGAAAATAACTGGGAAGGTATAACGTTTGGAAGCTTCTGGTCACGGCAGCCCGGCGCGCCACCCGATCCTACTAAGAAAGGTACTCAGAGCCATGGCGAAACCATTTTCTGAAACTTTACTTTGCGGAACTGATACGAGTACAATTCGACAACCGTGCAGCCAAGCGGGCGTGGGCAGCAGCACCGGATGGGAGAAGCCAATTAGTTTCCCAGAACCGGTCCGGTTCGAACGATCAATCTCAATTCCAGGTGTTTCTAAAGCCAGCCGAGTGCTCAGGACATAAACCCCGAACTCTCCGGAGACTTATCAGAACAACGAGCTCTGCCTCCGATTCGGTGCGATGCCGAAATGCTCGTAGGCGAGTTGGGTCGCGACCCGCCCTCGCGGTGTGCGGTCGAGAAAGCCAATCTGGATGAGGAACGGCTCGTAAATTTCTTCGATGGCGTCGGATTCTTCTGCCAGCGCGGCCGCAAGCGTGCTCACGCCCACCGGTCCCCCCTGGTATTTCTCGATGATCGTTAGCAGCAACTTGCGGTCGATTTCGTCAAACCCGTGGCGATCCACCTCCAGCATTTGCAACGCAGCCTGCGCCGTCGCCAGATCAACCATTCCGCTGCCCCGCACCTGGGCATAGTCGCGTACGCGCCGCAGCAGTCGGTTCGCAATTCGCGGCGTCCCACGCGAACGGCTGGCAATCTCAAGCGCTCCCGCCTCGTCGATCTCAACTTCCAGAATCTCCGCCGAGCGCTCCACGATCACCTTTAAATCCCTGGGTGTGTAGAACTCAAGCCGCAACACGATCCCGAACCGGGATCGCAGCGGCGCCGAAAGCAGTCCCGCCCGCGTAGTTGCGGCGACAAACGTGAACGGCTTCACGTCCATCGTATGGGTGCGCGCCGATGGCCCCTGCCCGATAATGATGTCCAGCTTGTAATCCTCCAACGCCGAGTACAGTAGCTCTTCCAGGGCCGGCTGCAGCCGGTGCACTTCATCGATGAACAGCACTTGCTTCTCGCGCAGATTCGTCAGGATCGCCGTCATATCGCCCTTGATCTGCAGAATCGGCCCCGATGTCTGCTGGAAGGCGACCCCCAGCTCGTTGGCGATGATGGTCGCCAGTGTCGTCTTGCCCAAACCCGGCGGCCCGTAGAGCAGCACATGATCGAGCGCCTCGCCCCGCGATCGTGCGGCTTCGATGGCGACGGATAGATTCTCCTTGACCTTCTTCTGCCCGATGAACTCGCCCAGTCGCTTGGGCCTCAGTTTAAGTTCAAACGATGAATCATCCTCGACCGCCGCCGCCGAGACGATGCGCTTTTTCAAATTAGGATTTTCTTTGAGGAAAGCCACTGCGCGGATAGTAGCAAAGCCGCTAACTTCTAGCCACTAGCTTTCTCACAAATAATGTCCCCGAGGCCTACAGGGCAGATGCGGCGCATGGCTAAAATTGGATTTGTTCTCGAAGAAGGAGCGAAGCCCGCGGACGAAATAGAGAGCACACTGGCAAATGGACGTGAGGACAAATCAGTCGATCTTCCGAGACCATTTTAGAACTTGGATTGAGGCAAGCGGCATAACCGTCGGCCCTTCAGCAGCGAGGCGAGGTGCCCGCCACTGCTTGAGCCCCGATCAATCCAAACATGCTGATCAACCCGCAGAAAACTCATTACCAGCGATCTTCATGGCGATCACTCCCGCAACTACGCGGCTATCATACCGAGCGACGATAGTTGTCCAAACCAAGGCCATCTCGCGAGCTTGGCTCAGAGAACGTCGATGTTGAGAGCTCTACCAGTGGGCAGTCAAGATAGCGTTCTCGGTCGGCCCACGGCCCCTTTTTTTCTTCATTTTTCGAGAACGTAGAAAGACACGCGCAACCGCTGGGAGCAGACGCATCGCTGTCGCCATCGCTTAAAATAAGCCGATCTTCTTCACGATCTGACTTGCCACAGATTGTTGCCCAGGTACATGGCATACCTTTTGAGCCCATCGTCGGTACTGAAGAGGGTCCCAAGATCGGCAAGGCCTTCGTTCCGCCGATTCGTATCCAGACCAAAAGGACGTGACAAGGGGGTGGAAGAACTCTGCCCGTCTGAATGTCAGCAGAGTCGGGCCTCGGGAGTCCTGAGTGTCCGACGAAATACTCGTTGAGTCCTGGCGCAAGGTCACCTGACAACCTGGAGCCGGATAGCGAAACCGTCTGGGTCCTATCCGTACAGTTAATTGTAGCCCCATGACGAGAAGGCCGGTCTTCAAACCCGGCGCCATATGCTCGCAAGTTATCGATGTGCCCGAAGCGCAAGAAGGGTTCCGAACGCAGTGGCAGAGCAGGTCAGAAGTTTCTCCCAACAGAAACTGACCATCGGATTGGATCTGGGAGACCGCTCGGGCTACAGCGTGGTGAATGAAAGCGGCCACATCGTTGGTTTTCGCACATCCTGCCGAGCGTACTGAAAAATCTGGCAAGCCCGTCAATCGATCGCTAACGCACGGGTGACGCAATCATGCGTTAAACCCGATTATGAGATGCGATTTGGCAACAAATGACAGATGGTCCATCACACCGCGCGGGCAGTGAAATGAAAACGGGGGCGAGAGCCGAGCGCCTTGGGATCGCTTTTGGGACAGATCGAAAAACGGGACCAATGGCTACCTGATTGCTTTTGTGCTGAACTTCTCCGGCTGGAGGTCCGTTACTCGAGTAAAGAAATTGTACTACCTCAAATACTGCAAGCTTTGTTCAATCAGCCCAGTTGTAGCCGCATAGGGGTCGCCTTTTGCACGGTCGAATTCCATGGAACAGTAACCGCGATAGCCGCTGGATTTCAAAATATCAAAAGTCCTTTTCATATCTATGTTGAACTCCTTGTTGTCGCCAGTTTCCCCGTTTTTCACATGGCAAATCGAGTAAGCGTGCTGAAACATGGCTTCCACCGCCCGGTAGTTGAAGCTGGCATCGCCACTCAACATAGAGTTTGCGAAGTCAGGCAAGGCTCGCAGGTAGGGATTGGCCACGCTTTCGATCACCTTGACCAGAAAGAAAGCATCTTCGCTCATTAAGTCGTCGTTTTCGAGATTGATCACTACATTCCTTACCGCCCCATACTCGGCGACTCTACGCAGGCTGTCAGCGGCGCGTTGCGCGTCAGGAGACGAATTCGTTGCGCGCGATATATGTGTGCGGATGCTGGGAGAACCGATGGCAACGGCAACATCCACCCACGACTTCGCATACATTACCGATTTCTGGCGGGTGCTGGGATCTTTGTCATAAAAACTGCTAGGCCCATCGACGGCTATGTCCACAACTTTTACATTTGCCTTGGCCAGCGCTTCCCGAAAGCTGCCAAGATATTCCGGATTCAACGAGCGAAAATGGCGGCAATGCGGCTCGATGTTGTTGACGTTGAATTTTGTTACCACCTGCGACGCGAATTCAGCCAAGTCCATTCCTGGTAGTTTGTGGTTGCGATCACGATTGCTGGGACTCTCGATGTAAGCACGAAAAGGATACGAAGCAACTGCCAAGCGCTGTCGCGGAACTGTGGGAAAGTTTATGTGAGGCTGAGCGGCGTTATTGGCACTAGTTTGCCGGGCGCTCGGGAAGACAAACACTCCCGCTGTTGCAGCGGAAAGCCTTTCAACAAAATCGCGCCGTGTGATCGTATCCATGGAATAAGGATTCTGGTCAAAAGCGTACCGCTGCCCGAACCCCTAAAGAGTACCAGAGTGCGAACCATGAGCAGAGAACTAACTCTATCCCAACACGTGCAGGGTTTCATTCAGACCCCTAGGAACTCAGCGTCTCGGTGATGCCAACTTGGCGCAATTTGTAAGGGCATGGTGATACCTTCCCTATATCGCCCAAGATGCGAAGCGAATTTCACTTCTCGGACAGCGGCTCGATCTTTTCGATCACCAGCGCCTTCGAACCGCCCCGCTGGAAGATTGTGCCCCTGGCGGCGATCCTCTGCCCGGCAAACGGCAGCAGCCTTTCGTTCTGCCCGGATGCAGGCGTAGCGTCGGCAATCGGCCAGTAGACGACGCCGTCGTCCGACAAGATCACCAGCGGAGACCCCGCTTTCGCACAAGCCACGGCGCACTTCGCGCTGATGGGCTTCTTTAGGTTTTTGGTGAAGGCACATGCGGAATCGAGGACATAGCCCTTTACAGAAAGAGACTGCTTGCCCGTGTCAGTGGCCGCAGCCAGAGCGGCCACGAGCAAGAGGCAGGCAATCGAGAGTCTTCCCG
>JBPYDQ010000801.1:0-2161 GCA_051986135.1 Terriglobales bacterium
CGGCACCCTGGTTAAAAGCCTAATGTGCTAAGCCGCCGGAGAAGCTCTCAAGCTATGTGTTTTGCGCAGGGGAGTGTAGTGGGGCCGGAAGGTTCGAGGTCTCAAGGGTTCTGGATGAAATTGACGCGAAACTGGCCGGGGGTTTTCGCCGCCGGGAATGGAAATGGTGCGGTGTGGAAGGCAGGAAGCGCCGTTGGATGAGGTGCCGTCAAGAATGAGGCACACGGATGGTAGAAGGGCCGGTGCGAGTGGGCGATTGACGATCAAACACGCGGACGTGGGGAATGGGCTCATGAGGTATTCGAGCTTGCGGTGAGCCTGACAGCGGGAAGGGTGTCGATGCGCAGCATCGTGCCCCGGTTGCATTTGGGGCATTGGAGCGGATCGATCCCAGTCAGTTGCTGGCAGCGTTCCCGGTAATTGCGACTCGGTTGCAGGATAGGCGCGAGCATAGAGAGCAGTTCTCGACAGCGGGCCAGGTGTTCCGCGCGGTGACGATTGCCGAGAAGGCCGTAGTGGCGGATGCGCTGAAACGAGTCTGGCAGAACATGCAGCAGGAAGCGCCGCAAGAATTCGTCCGCCGGTACGGTCATCTGTTCTGACTAAGACTTGATCTGACAATCAAGCAGGTTTAGGCAGCAGCGCCGCGCGCTACGCCTCCGCCTGCGCTCCGCTCAGCATGGCTTCGCTCCGTCTCCGGCTCCGCGCGCTCATGCTGGGAGTCGGCGGAAGTCGTGAGTGTCCGATCGAGCATTTTGGCTAGAGCCAAGTGCCTGGAATCCAAGAAAGTCTGCAGGGGCGTCTTCCCGTAGCAGTACTTACCGGAGTGGGACCGCTCGCGATTGTACTCGCCGATCCACTGGTCCAAGTCGGCTTGCAGCTCTTCCAGTCCACGGTATAGCTTCTTGCGAAAGGCCGTGCTGTAGAACTCCTCCTGGATGGTCCGGTGAAAGCGTTCGCAGATGCCGTTGGTTTGCGGCGACTTGGCCTTGGTCCGCGAGTGATCGATGTCTTCGACCGCCAGGTAGAGCTGATATTCATGAGATTCGCGGTTGCCGCAGTATTCGGTTCCCCGATCCGTCAATACGCGCAGCAGCCGGACGTCATGCTCCTCGAAGAAAGGCAGCACGCGGTCGTTGAGCGTCTCCGCGGCCACCAGCGCATTCTTGCGGTCGTACAATTTCGCAAAGGCAACTTTGGAATAGGTGTCGATGAACGTCTGCTGGTAGATGCGACCGATGCTCTTGATCGTGCCCACGTAGTAGGTGTCCTGTGCTCCCAGATAGCCCGGGTGTTCGGTCTCAATTTCGCCCCGTGCCGTCTTTTCTTCGCGCGAGCGTTCCAGTGCGCGCACCTGGTCCTCAGTGAGGATGAGGTTGTCTTGTGCGGCCTTGGCTTCCAGAGCCTTCAAGCGGCGCTGAAAGGTCTGCAGATCATGGCGCAACCACACACAGCGCACGCCCGCCGGCGAGATCGACAGAGCACGTTTGGCCAGTTCATTGGCCACCCGCACCTGGCCAAACGCGGGCTTCTCCAAAGCCATCTCGACGATGGCCTTTTCGATGTGCTCCTCGATCCGATTCTTGAGGCATGGCTTACGGCGGCTGATCTCCACCAGCGCCAGTTCGCCGCCTTTGTCGTAAAGCTCCTTGAAACGGTAAAAGCTATCCCGCGAGTAGCCCATGGTTTTGCAGGCCTGCGAGACGCTGCCTAGCATTTCGGCGAGCTTCAGTACGCCCAACTTGTTCTTGATGATCTTCTGTTCGGTATTCACTGCGACATCTCCTGTTCCGCGCCTTCCGGCGCAGTCTATCAGAAAATGTCAGATCAAGTCGTAGCTAGTACAGATCAGATCAGCCGGGCATTCAGAACCCGGAGGTCGAAATCATCGCCATTGTGCGCCACGATGACATCCGCTTCTGCCAATACAGCCCGAAGTTGTCGGCAGAGCGCCTTATCATCCCGTGGAGTCTGCCGGTTAACGGCGAGATAACCAATGGCAGGTTTGCCCAGTTCCTTCCAACAGGCGCATAGAATATTCGTCTCTTCGAGAATATTCGTGTGGTCAACGTTGTTTTCCCAGACCCCAGACGGGGACGATAAGTGGGGAGGTTTCTACATCCCAGAAGATTGTTCGCAATGTCCATTCTTCTTTCCTTCA
>JBPYDQ010000802.1:0-2911 GCA_051986135.1 Terriglobales bacterium
CTTCCAGTGAGCTTTCATCTGCCGGATAGCCTGCCGAGACAGACTGATGAAAATACAAGCGCATTGCTCCAACAAACAGCAGAGTTCCGGTGATCGCGGTAGAAAGTGTCCATCGTGCTGATTGGAACCTTGAAGGCGCAGCAAGTGGCTGCCTTCCGGGTCTCTTCGCGGTGTTCCGCTCAGCAATCCAATCAGTGTGTGGATTGACGCGCCGCCACTCCATCTTTGGCGATTCCATTGAGATCGGCGATGACGCCTTTGACAGGACGCCGCGTCCCGCGCTTTTGCCGACGGGCTTTTGCGATTATGAGGATTGTCTTCTGGGCTAGCACACAAGATTCCGCGTTTCTAAGTTTGGCAGGCCGAATTAGGCCAATGACAGCACTCTCACGCCGTACGGCTCCAAGGTAATCGCACCGGACAGGCTGAAACCCGCTACGAGTTCCTTGTAACTCTTCCCGAGCGTCACCGTCTGCGGCTTCGAAGTGTGATTCAGCACAAACGTTGCGTCGGTCTGTCCGTAGTGCCGCACAGCGACCTCTACGCCCGCGGGAGCTTCGACGGCCGGCCGAATGCCTGCCGTAGCCGCCAGAATGTTTAGAACACGACCAATTGCAGGAGGTTCGAGCCGGGAGCCCACATAGACGGCTTTCCCCTTCCCGAAGGTATTGGAGGTGATCGCGGCCTGCCCGGCGTGGTCGCCCTTCGTGTAGGTGGCCAGGACTTCGGCGCCTTCCGTCTTCAGGACGTCCGCCCAGTACTGGCAGTCTGCGTCCGGCCCCGTGAGCATGCCGGCGAACTTGACGCTCTGTTTTTCCGTGTACAGCGGCACATAGTCGATAAGGGTGACGCCCATGACGTCGCGGAGCAGCCCTGGTAGAGGCATCTTGACGATCTGGCTTGCCGAGTTCTTCACGCCCAGCCGGAAGCCTGAAACGAACACGCCGCCATCCCGTACGAACTCGCGAATGGACTTCGCCTGCTCGTTGGAGACTACGTACATCAGGGGCGCGAACAGGACCTTGTAGCGCGACAAATCCTTTGTCGCGTCCACGATGTCCAACCCCACGTGCCCGGCCCAGAGGCTCCCGTACCAGACTCCAATGTCCGTTGCATATTTAATCTTCGGGTGTCCTGATTGGATTGCGGTGGCCCAGTCAGAGTCGTAATCGAAGCAGAGCGCGGCCTGCGCAACGTACGCGGATTGCAGCACCTCCGGGCCGAGGGCCTTCAGTTCACGGATGGTCTGCGCGATTTCGTCGAAACCCGGGCTTTTCGAGCGGTCGTGATTCAGGATGCCGTGCCAGTATTCTTCGGCGCCGAACGTAGCCGTGTCCCAGCGGAAATAGTTGATGCCCATGGCCCCGTGAGCGACGGCCTGATACGACCAGAGCCGGAGTTGTCCCTTGTCGGGCTGCGGCGAAAAGATCGGCTGCCCCGCCTTGCCGGACTGCTCTTCCATGATCAGAAACGGTTTGCCGCCTTTCACGCTGCGCGCAGCATCGTGCATCAGCGCGACGGTGGAGGCAATTTGATCCAATGGCACGCCGTTCCCGCCTTCGCCTTGCGCATGAATACTGGCGAAGCCGGGGTAGTTGTCATGGGAGACAAAATCGAGCTTCGCGTAGAGGTCGAAGGCATCGACAACGTCCGCGAGCAGTGGCACGTTGTTGGTGGTCACGAAGTGATTCGGGCAGAGCTCACGCAGCACCACAAGCTGTTCTTCCATTGAAGCCACGTTCGCGTGGCTCTGGTAGCGGTCGTAATCGAGCGCCAAGCCCGGGTTTGGCGGCCCGCCGGAAGGCGTCGGCACAGGAAGCTGCGAAAAGTCGGAGTAAACCTGGCTCCAGAAGGCGGTGCCCCAGATCTTGTTGATGGTGTCCAGCGTTCCGTACTTAGCCTTCAACCACCCCTGGAAGCCCTCGCGGCAGGATTTGCAGTAGCACCGCGAATTGGGCCCCAGCGTGTATTCATTGTCAATTTGCCAGCCAATGACGCCGGGGGTGTTGGCAAAGCTCTTGGCCATTTCGCTGGCGATGTTCACGGAAAGCTTCCGGTACAGCTTGTTGCTGGGGCAGGTGAAGCGCCGTCCTTCGGGGCTGAGCGTCATACCCTGCTCAGAGACAATAAAAACCTCCGGATATTTCTGTGTCAGCCACGGCGGAGGCGCGGCCGAAGGCGTGCCAAGGATGGTCGCAATCTTGTGCGCGTGGAGAATGTCCACAGCGTTATGCAGCCACGCGAAATCGTAATGGCCTTCGGAGGGCTCCATCAGCACCCAAGCAAATTCGGCGATGCGGACGTTGGTGATGCCGAATTCAGCCATCATCCGCGCATCCTCCTCCCACAGTGATTTGTCGGTCTGGTCGGGGTAGTAGTCGGCTCCAAACAACTGCGGAAGGGCGGCAGCAGGTTGCGCCGACGAAGCGGTGAACGTGAGCGTCCCAGGATGCACGGCGGAGAGACACAGCGTGCCGGAGACGGTTTTCAAAAAGATTCTTCGATCCATTCTTGGAAAGCCTCCTCGAGCCGACTATTTTCTTATCTGAAATTCGCTTGGTGGGCCACCAGATTTTGGGTCATCAATTGGGCAAACCCCCGGGCTGTTCCCGTACCCCACTTCAGCGGCCCGAGGTGCTTGTCGAGTCAAATTCAATGACTTCTGCTGATACGCACCGCTGTAACCTCCACAGCTCTATTGCTAACTTAAGACCCCTGAGTTGTTTGAACGTCGTCGCGTTGGGGAGAGACAACCAGATGAGATGAGAAGGCCGGAGACGTAGGCCGTCCCCAGAGGGCGTGTGTCTAGCGTGGCAGTTGGGGCTAGTCAAACAGGGCAAACTTCGCGGTCGTTATGCCGAAAAAGAAATGTCACCGCATGAGCACCTCAGGCGCATAATCTCGGGCGGGC
>JBPYDQ010000803.1:0-3176 GCA_051986135.1 Terriglobales bacterium
AGGAAGACGATCATGGCATAGTGGAGCGACTCTTCTGAGCATGCCATTTGCCGGAGCTAACTTCTCCGTTTTCAGCACGAGAACGCTTCGCCGGTGTGCGCTGTCGGGATGCGATGTCCGCTTTTGGGAGAGTTGCAAAGGGGCCGTAAACGTATAGCCTTCTGGTTCTGCCTGACTTCTCGTGAACCATGTTGATTCAACATGCGGGCATGAATTCCGACGGCAATTCAGCGTAAGTTGCCGGGATAGGTCCAGCTTCGATGGCCCCAAACACGAGGAACCCGCGGCTCCGGCAGCCACAGACCTCCTCGCGGCGTCGGCGGACCCTTCGGAAGGTCCGAGACTAGCTGATTAACGAGAGGATTCTATAGCAATCCCGGTGGCGAGTTCAGATGCCGGCAAGGCCAAACCCTAACGCTCCGACTCTACAGGCTTCCAAATCCGAACTTCGTAGGGATGGGCCGGCGCATAACCCTTGGCACATTTGGCCCCATGGATACTCCAATGCTCATGGATGTGCGCGATCAAATCCACGTCGCGGACTTCGTTTTTCATTGGCGCGAGCAGTATCACAGGAGACTCGCAGCCAGTTTTCGAGCATTTGAGGAACACAATAAAGAGATCCAGATGATCGGGGAATTTCATCACGTTCACGTCCGGCAAGATCTTGGCCTCTGATTCTACGCGCGAGTGAGTCAGCTTGTTGCAGACGGGACAGGCATAATTTATGTAAATTCCGTCCTCTGAAGAAACTGCTTGAAGCCAGATCACTGGTTCGAGTGAGGAGAGTCGTTGAATCGTCCGTCCCGAACAATTGCGACAAACGACTTCACCTATGGGCACATCAGGCATGCAAGGGATGGTAACAAGAAAGCGTTCCCAACGCTTTCCGTCGTGGGCGCCCGTCTCTTAACGCTAACTAATATACTCCGGGAATTAAACGCGAGGTTCGCCCCCGATAAGCCTCGTACTCGTCGCCAAAATGCGCCCGCAGCAGCGCTTCTTCCGCGCGGATGCGCGCAACCAGCAGCGGCAGCAGAACCACCGTCAGCAGCACGCCGACTCCAGAGCGAAAAGCGAGTCCCCAGCCGAGCGAGTTGACGAACAACCCCAAATAGCTGGGGTGACGAATCACGCCATAGATTCCTTCGGTGACCAGCTTGTGCTCCGCCTGAATCGCCACCAGTCCACTGAATCGATGACCCAACACAAATACAGGCCACAACCGCAGCGCCCCGCCCACAACGTACAGCGCGATGCCGATCCAGCGAATCGTCTCCCCATCGATGGTCCAGAACTCAAGGCGATCCGTGTATGCTGGAAAAAAACCGTTCAAAAGGCCAATCACCGCGAAGGCGCCGACCACCCAGCGGTTGCTGCGATCCTCGCGAACGCCCGGACTCACGTTTCCACCGGCGATGTACGCTACGACCGCCATGGCGCCCGTGGCCGCAGCGAGCGCGACCAGCGCCGGGTGTGAGAAAAATGCCGCCACGCCGCCCCAACCGAGAATCGCCAGACCAAAATATACAGCCGTGCTGCCAATCACCAGCGCGAATCGCGCTATGGGCCCCATCTTTGCTGCCTTGTTCTGTGTGGCCATGATTCGTAATTGGACTAATCTACCGTTTTTCTCTTGGTCTTTGCCCCGGCCGACTTCCAGAGATTCCTAAAGGAGTTTACCGGACCGCTTGCTCATGGTGAGAGGAAGTTATGACTTCGTAAGCCTTCGGCTTGAAAGCATTCGATTCGCAGTGTACAGTCCGACCGCAGAAAAACAACACTCCGCGATTCGTTGCTATGGTGTTGGCTCATGAGTCGGACGAGCACCTTCGGAATTGTTGGTGGCTACGGTGCTACCGGAAGCGCCGTTGCCGCCGCGCTTTTGAAATCCTGCGACGGTGAAATCCTAATTGGTGGACGTGACGTGACCAAAGGACTGGCTTGCGCCGCGAAATTCGGTGCCCGAGCATCCGCCGTGCGCCTTGACGTTTTCGACGGCCGCTCCATTGATGATTTCTGTAGCCGTTGTTCGATCATTGTCAATTGCGCCGGGCCGGTGATGATGCTGAAGGATCGCGTTGCCCAAGCGGCCTTTCGGAGCCGGTGCCACTACGTTGACGTCGCGGGTCTCACCTTTGTGAAGGAAGGTATGCTCTCGCATGCCCGGGAGGCCACGGATTTGGGATTGTCGTTTGTCGTCTCGGCCGGCTGGATGCCTGGTATAAGCGAACTCGTGCCCACCTATGCCCATCGACTGGCGCGGTCCAAGATGGATAGGATCGAGTCTTTGACGGTGTACTTCGGCGATAGCGGCGAGTGGTCGGACAATGCTTTGCGAGATGGCGCCTGGTATATCCACCACGCAGGGGTTCGCCGTCCCGGCTATTTCCACAAGGGTAAGTGGACCCCCGCCAAAATGTCGGTCGCTTCTCGCAAAGTGGATTTGGGCGATCCCATCGGTCGCCGCCGCTTCATTTTGGTTACTCTTCCAGAGCCGGACGAAATAGGCCGTCGACTCGCTGACTGTGACGTCTTCATCTATTCCTACCTGTCCGGGTTTCGGACAGTCGCGGTTGCAACGCTGATTGCTGTGCTGCCTCTACCCGAACGAGTCGGGGTCCGACTTGTGCGGGATATATTTCGAGGAAACCGCCTAGCGGTGGACGGATTTGCAGTGGCACAGGTGATCGGGCAGTCTCAACGGCGCAGGTCGGCCTTGACTACTCAGATCGTTTACAAGGACCGTCGCGATTACTGGATCAATGGACTCGTGCCCGCGCTTGTCGCCCGCATGATTTCGGAAGGCAAATCCGTCGAGCCTGGCCTGCATTACCTGGCTGACGCAGTGGACCCAATTACCCTTATGGCTGAGCTGAAGAAAGAGGGAGTCGAACAAACGGAGAACTTTGCGCCTTGCGATCTGCCGACTTGAGTCAGGTACGCCAATAAAGAACCAATGCACAACGCCGTGACGTGCACGTTATCCGCGCTTTTGACCGTAATGCCAAACACGGCTTAAGAAAAAGAGAAACCCAGCGAGCGAGAGAATGCAGGAGTTGGCCAGGCCCACCGTGAGCGCTTGATGATACAGGCTGCTGACGGTGTCGTAGTCGGTAATCAATGACAGCAGAACGAAGAAGGCTCGCAACATATTCGTTCCTTTCCTAATTTCC
>JBPYDQ010000804.1:0-4724 GCA_051986135.1 Terriglobales bacterium
TATAAACCGCTCTCATGAGAACGCTATCGCAATGGGGGCATCTCAGAACTACGCCCATTGGCGCTGCATACAGACCCAAAGAGCCCACACGTGCTATCGTTGCACACGTATCGCATTGCGATTGTGCGATAGTTATATCGCGAGCGAAAAGCTCCTTAAGAAGAGTTACGACTGGATTGCCTTCCAGCACGAGATCGGCGACGTTATCAGTCATGGCGGCTGTCCTCCTGAAGGTCCGAAGCGTTCCGTCTTGATGAGGAGAGGATCGTGTCCGAGTTCGACCAGAAACCCGGAGACATCCTCGACAAACGGACTAGATCCGCAGACAAAAATGTTCGATTTGAGCTGAGGCGGGAAGCCTACCTCCGCAAGCAGCGCTTTATCGATTCGTCCCCGACGGCCCTTCCATTCTTCAGGCTGTTTGCGGGTCAAGGTGTTGACAACACGCAAATTGGGATCCCCGCGCACCATCATATCGAGTTCCTGTCGATAGATGACGTCTTCCAGGCTTCTGGATGAGTACAGTAATAGGGCTGAAGCGTGCAGCTTCCGCCTGGCGCGGTGACGGAGCATTGCCATCAGGGGTACGATGCCCGATCCGCCAGCTAAGAGCCATAGGGGACCGCGCGCGGCGACCGTCCAGACAAAGTGGCCGCCGATTGGTCCCCGCAGCTCGAGTTGATCGCCGGCGCGAAGATTATCGACCAGGTATGGAGAAACTTCGCCATCAGTCACGCGCTCCACAGTCAGCGTGAGCAATTCATCTTCTGGGGGCGAAGCGATCGAATAGCTGCGCTGCGCTTGGTAGCCGTCATCGCCCGTAAGACGGATATCAAGATGTTGACCTGGCAGGTGTCCAAGCAAATTGGGCACCTGCAGTACGAGGCTCTTTACCCGATAGGTTTCGGCGACCATTTCCCGTACCTGCGCCAGCTGCCACTCGAGTCGCCGCCCCGGTCGCGGCGCTCGCTCAGTCGCCGTCATATCGTTGCTCCTTCCAGGGATCGCCATAATTGTGGTAGCCTAACGACTCCCAGAATCCGCGCTGATCCTCTTCCATAAAGCGAAGCATGCGAACCCATTTGGCGCTTTTCCAAAAATAGAGATGCGGTACGAGCAGTCGCGCCGGCCCGCCATGCGCCGGTGGAATTGGCAAGCCGTCGTACCGAGTAGCGATCATTCCCTTGCCATCGATGAGGTCTTCGACGGGGAGGTTTGTTGTGTAATCTCCGTCGCAATGGGCCATGATGTAGGGCTCAGGCGGCTCGGCCAAGTCTACCGTCTTCAATAAATCATCAAATGTGACGCCCTGCCATTTTGTGTCGAATTTTGACCACTTGGTAACGCAGTGAATGTCCGCGGCGATTGTAGTCTGAGGCAGAGCCTCGAACTCAGCCCAGCTCCATCTTCCAAGCCGCGTTCCGCCAAGCTGAAGAACGAAATTCCAGTTTTCAAGCGTGGTGCGCGGCGTCGGTCCCGCCGAAAGAACTGGAAAATCTGCCGTTACGTACTGTCCGGGAGGTAGGCGACCTTTCAGGGATTGCTCATGTCGCCTTGACCGGAAGCCTCGGGAAATCGGGGTCTCGCTCATTGTGATCACGCCCTTGCTTATGGACCTGTCCGTCCTACGAACATTTTGCCGCGCGCGCAGACATCCTCGCGTCTGTTATGGCGGTTATCGGCCGTCAAGTCCTGGCGACGGCATGTTGGTTCCGTTCCGATGGCGCCGAGGGCTTCTTGATGGTGAATGTCACAACGGACACCGAGCCATGGATTACGAACTTTTGCTCGAATCGCCCACCAAAGAGCTTTGGCAAGCTTATTCACAATTCTCGGCTCACGTCCCGGATGAAAATTGATCGGGGCTGATCCGTTGTCACTCGTTACCGCCTTACTAATGGAACGTGCAACGGCAAGAGATACAATGCTGATAGCAGAGGAAAACACGTTGTTGATCCTGTAGTTCAGTTCGTGCAGCAGTAGGAATGGTAGCTGGGAAGATTGAATCGTCATGCTGTTCGTCGTTTCTGATCTGTCGTTTGCCGTGCCGCGCGAAACCACTGGCCGCCATTTATAATTGGCGCAAACCCATTTGGATGTCTATCGAGTTCTTTTTCAATCCCACAAAATTGGCAAAATCGCATCAAGCCATGTGGCGCGGCCATGCATCAACTGAACTACCTTCCATGCCGTGATTTGGCCGCCGGCGGTGAGCGCTGTGGTCAGCACGACAGATTACCTAGGCCCACAGAATCACTGGGGATAACGATGCGCACAGGCAGCAGCGACGTCAGCGGCAACTGCGGCACTCGGGGTGGCGTGCTTCTGACATTCACAATAGCGTCGAATATCTCGGAAGTCGCCGGATATCCTGCGTTGCGGCGAGAGCTGCGAAGGTAATGACCCCGCGACTGCTATGCAACCTTCTGGGTAAAGTTGAAACAATCTCGATCGGGATTACGGAACACCTGGGCTACGCCTTGGGCAAGAACCGATGCCCGATGCAGATTTGATAGGAGAGTGGGACATGTCAAAAGATATGAAATCAAGAGAAATGAACACGATAAGGGAAATGCGTGCGTCAAATGGACGTGGTGGACACCTCTACATGCAGACGAACGAAATCCAGAATTGCATCGTTCACTATCGCTATGATGACAACGGCGCGCTAACCGAGGTGGAACGTTGCCTCACCAGCGGCGCAGGTTCCGGGACTTTCAAACCGATCAGCGGTCAGGAAAGTGCGCCGAACGCCTTCGAGGGCGCAGGCAGCGTCATTCTGACACCCGATTGTCGGTCTCTGTTCGCGACCAATGGTGGGGACAATTCGGTTTCTAGCTTCCGCGTCGAGGAAGACGGTCGTCTGACACTGATCGACTGCAAACCGACGGGAAACTCGGTGGAGGGAAGGAGCGGCACGGCCAAATCGCTGGCCTATGCTCCCTCGAGTGGCACGCTGATCGTGGCGCACTCGTTCGGCCCCGACCATCTCCGGCTGATGTCGGTCCACGCAGAGGGCAAGCTCACGCCTCGCCCGGAGCGATACACGGTGAATACCCACGACAAACCCAACCGCGTCGCTACTATGGTCGTGGTCTCGCCCGACGAGAAGTTTGTCCTTGTTGGAACGACCTTCGACGAGCCAATCGTTTCCACAGGTTTGTATCCAGATGGCTCGCCTCTTCTCTGGGTGCAGCGGGGTGGCGGCGCATTCCACTCGATCGCTTCGAATACGCCTGATCCCGACGGACTTATCGTATTCCCGGTCCGAGATGACGGTTCGCTCGGTACCGCGAAGTTCCATGACGCAAAGGGCGGGTCGCCGTTCTACATCGCCTTCCTGCACGGTCGGCCGAACACCTTCATCATCGGCTATGCAGTCGGTGACGGGTGTACCATTGGCACCATCGAGGAAGACGGGAAGATCAACATTGGCCCGCTTGTGAAGATCGACACCAGCCCTGGCGTGCCGTCGGAGCTGTGCTGGGCGACGATCTCCCCGGATAACCGAACTGTGTACGCGGCAAACTTTGGTTACAGCTATGTCAGCAGCTACCACGTTAATGGCGATGGCACTGAGCTTACCCTCGCGAAGGATCCCGCATGCCCGAAGGTTCCGGGGGACGGCACCGCCAGGGCGCTTAATTCAACCGTCACCAGCGGCCCGAGTGACAACTGGATTACGCCGGACGGAGCCTATCTTTACCAGATCTATGGGAATGCCTCGAAGCTTGTGGGCTACGCCACGCATTCGGACGGTTCCTTGAAAGAAATCACCAGTATCAAAATCCCCTACAACAGCCCGCAGGGCCTGGCGGGGTTCTGATTGGTACTCAACACGAAGGGCGCCATCCAGCGCCCCCAAAGACGAGTGTGCGCGAGGATGAAGAAATGCCTCCTGAAAGCTCGGAGTCGGTTAATCGTCGAATGTTCGTGCAGGTCGCGGCGAGCGCTCTGACTGAAGCTGCCGTTGGCGGCGAGATGTCAGATACCTCTGCCGGACGCAGCTCTCCGCACGCGAATATGCGGAACGAGCGTCACCGTGATGGACAGCTCTATACGCAGACGAACGAAATCCAGAATGCCATCCCCAGTTGGCGGGTGTGACAGGGCGCCAATGTCCGCAGGACTGACGATGGACTAATAGGAACCATTTCGGCTCGATTAGCCGCGGGTGCAATTGATGTTCAACACCACCGCAATGTTTGATCTCGGTAACGATTCAAGCCGTTCCGCCGCTCTAGAGACGCCTGCACGGAATGTATGCGACCAGGATCTTCAGCGGGCCGCAGGTTCCGGTCGCATGGTGCTGGGTGGCTCTGAAAAGGGTACTCAGATCTTGGACGTCTTTGAACGCTCTCCCATTCGAATCATGTTTCCTAGGGATATTCACGGTGCGGTGGAGGAGGCCGTTCTCGTGGATACCGCGGGCGGAATTGCGGGGGGAGATCGATTAGAGGTCGCAGTGACGGCGTTGGCCAATGCTTCCATGACGGTAACATCACAGGCCGCCGAAAAGGTCTATCGAGCCTTGAACGAACCCGCGCGAATCACAACAAAGCTGAAGGCGTTCGAGGTCGCTAAGCTGGCCTGGCTGCCACAGGAAACAATCGTATTCAATTGGGCGCGCTTCAGTCGTGAGACAGAAATCGAGCTTTCATCCGGAGCGGAGCTGCTCGCCCTCGAGTGGCTTGTGCTGGGCCGTGCTGCCCATGGCGAGGAAA
>JBPYDQ010000805.1:0-13635 GCA_051986135.1 Terriglobales bacterium
CACGTAGTTGATTAATACCGCCCTCTCGATGCCCGCTTGGTCCAGATGTTGAAGGAAAGCCTTGGGTGAGCGGCAGAATTTGGCAATCTGATCGAAATTCGCCCGTTTCTTCTTCATCACCTCCAGCGCCTGCGGCTTGAACATTTCAATCGGCTGAATGTGAATGTGGCAGTCGGTGATCAAGCGGTTCTCGGTCTCTCGGTTGACGGCTTGAATTATAGCGCTGAGATCTCACGCGCTGCCGCCAGCTTGCCCACACCTCAGTTGCTGAATCGTATAGTCTTCAGCTGACGACCACCAACTAGTTCTTCGCGGCGTCCAGCACCGCCCGCTTGGTAAACACGCGAATCATCTCTCGGCGATACTCTGGAGTAAGAGCCGAAGTGGTTAAAGGCTTGGCCGTCTTGGCCGCCAGATCGCCGACTGACTCGGCAAGCGCCTCGTCGACCATTTTTCCTCGGAAGATCTGCGCCGCGCCTTTGACTAACATTGGCGATGGATTTACCGCGGTAATCGCCACTCGACCTTCTCTGACGTGTCCGTTCTCACGCTTCAGGGCGACCGCCACTCCGGCCAGCGGATAATCGATCGAACCTCGCACCCTCAGCTTGCGATACACGCCACGGTATCCAGCCGAGGCGGCCGGGAGGAATACCCGGGTCAGCAGCTCGTTGGGCTCAAGCCTGCGATAGGTATCGCCCTGACCCGTGTAAAAATCACCGAGCGCGATCCGGCGAACACCTCGAGGACCGGCAATCTCAATCTCGCTATTGAGACACAGCAGGGCGGGAGGCGTGTCCCCGGAGAACGCCGCCCAACACTTACTTCCACCGGGGGCAACATGGCACAAGTCCCCATCCTTCTTCAGGCAAAAGCCGCACGCCTTCCGCCAGGCGACGGACTGGTTGTACCACAAGCAGCGAGTATCGAGGCAGATATTGCCCCCAATGGTTCCCATATTGCGGAGCAGCGGCGATGCAACCGTAGCGGCCGCTTCGGTCAGCACAGGATAGCGCTGCTTTAACAATTCGGACTGCTCGATTGTCCGAAGCGCAGTCAAAGCGCCGATTTCCAGTTCATCGTCCGGCGCCCGGCGGATGCCTCGTAATTGAGAAATATGCCTGATATCCAACACGTACTCGGGCTCAAACAATTTCTGCCGCATCGAAGGAATCAGGTCGGTTCCGCCGGCAATAATTCGAATCCGCCCGTACTGTGGTCCTTCGTCGGTTGCGCAGGAATCGCCCGCCGTCCGACCGGTCGCATACTTGGCCAGCAGTTCAATCGCCTCGGGGATCGAACCCGGCCGCAGTAATTTGAATGCCGGCAAACTCAATCGTCACCACCCGCATCCACCAGAGTCTCCCGCCGCGCCGGATCGAGTGGGTGCCGCTCCGGCCCTTTGCCGCGAAACCACAGCGAACCTCCGTGCTCACGAAAACGTCGAGGCGCGGTCGGGTCGACGCCTTCGGTCATATTCACGGCCTTTGCTCTGTTCTTCGCGCGCAGAGCAGCGAGAACGCGCTCGGGCGTGAAGGGGCATTCGCGTAGACGAACGCCAGCCGCATCGTAGATGGCATTGGCAATCGCCGGAATCGTCGCGGCCAGCGATCCTTCGCTCGATTCTTTGGCCCCGAAAGGCCCCTCCGGATCGATGCTCTCCACGATAATCGGCTCAATTTCCGGCGATTCCGCCGACGAGGGACTGCGGTATTCGAGCAGCCCGGGATTCATCAGCATCCCGTCTTTCCACACCATCTCTTCCTGGAGCGCTTGTCCGAGACCCATCCAAACCGAGCCCACAATCTGTCCTTCCACCGACACTGGATTAAGCGCGCGTCCGCAATCGTGCGATGCCCAAACTTTATGGACGGTAACCACACCGGTCTCCTCGTCCACGCTGACTTCGGCAACCTGCGCCGCATACGAGTAAGCCGGTGACGGTCCCACTCCCGCCCCTTTATACTTGCCGCCCCTCGCTTCCGCCGGCGGCGCGTACGAACCGGTCCCGGTCAGCGCCCCGTGAAAATCAATAGCCGCGACCACCGCCTCTTCAAAACTCATCCGATCCCTGGGGCCTTCGTCCATGCGCTTCTGCTGCAAGGACCCCCGTAAGATCTGTCCCTCAACCCGTCCACTGGCCGAAGCCTGTGTGCCACGCCCAGTCCCGCCTGCGTCTTTCCGGGATACCAGGTCATCGCCAAACACAAGTTCCTCCGGGGAGCAGTTCATTTTCTTCGCTGCTGCCGAAGCAATCTGCTTTTTGACCTCTTCGGCAGCCCGCAAAGTGGCGTTGCCCGCCATAAAAGTGACCCGGCTCGAGTAAGAACCAATGTCGATGGGAGTCAAGTCAGTATCGGCGGCGATCACTTTGACCCGCTCGAGCGAGCAGCCCAGCGTTTCCGCCGCGATCTGCGCCGTCATGGTGTCTGAGCCCTGTCCAATTTCCGAAGCCCCGGTGTAAATCACAACCCCACCATCGCGGTCGATCTTTATATTGACTGTCGAGTGCGGCATGTCCGAGCGAATGATGGAGTTGGCCGCCCCGCTCACGTAGTGGCTGCATGCGATACCCAGCCCTCTTCCCTTGCCCAGCTTCCCCTTCCGCTCCGTCCACTTAGAACGCTTGACTGCCTGAGCGATACATTCCGGCAGCCCATAACTTTGTACGCGCAGTCCGTTTACCGTTATGCATGGCGGCCGCAGCAGATTGCGGCCGCGAATCTCGGCCGGATCAACCCCGATTTCTGCGCTGATCTCGTCCAATTGAGATTCGAACGCGAAGCGCACGTTCACGGTTCCGTGTCCCCGCATGGCGCCGCAGGCAGGCTTGTTGGTCAGCACGCGATAGCCGTCGTACTGAATGTTGGGGATGTCATACAGGGCTCCCAGCAGGGCACCGGAGTAAAGAATCGTGACCACACCATAGGAGCAATAGGCCCCGCCATCCTGAACTACGCGCGCCTTGACGGCCGTGATGCGACCGTCCTTCTTGACTCCGGTTTTCAGATCGATAATGGTGCGCGGCCGACC
Source organism: Terriglobales bacterium (assembly GCA_051986135.1). Classification (GTDB taxonomy): domain Bacteria; phylum Acidobacteriota; class Terriglobia; order Terriglobales; family Acidobacteriaceae; genus Gp1-AA122. The sequence goes on from JBPYDQ010000805.1 coordinate 3,034, forward strand.
ACGGTGTGCCCAGAACACCTCCTCCCTCGAGTACGTGATCTTCACGGGCGCATTGGCCTTGCGCGCCGTGACCGCCGCAATGATCTCCAGCGGTATGACCTCGCTCTTGCCGCCGAAGCCGCCACCGACGAGTGGTTTAATCACGCGGATCTGCGACATGGGCATCTCTAGCACCAGCGACAGCTTGTGCTGCAGGTAGTAAGGCACCTGCGTCGACGACCACACCGTCAAACGGCCGGGCTTGCCACTGTGAGGATCAATCTCGAAGGAAGCCAGTGTGGAATGCGGCTCCATGGCGGCATGGGTAACTTCGTTGGCGATAAAGCGTCCCTCGGCCAGGTAATCGGCTTCGGCAAAGCCCTTCTCGGGATCGCCGAAAACGTGGTGATAGTCCTTTTCGAGGTTATGCGGCTTCTGATCATGGATAAGATCAGTCTCGGCTTTCATCGATTCTTCAGGATCGAAGTAGGCAGGGAGAACCTCGTACTCCACCCTAATGAGTTCGAGAGCTCGTTCGGCCGTGGCTTCGTCCACCGCGGCCACGCAGGCCACATTGTCGCCAACGTAGCGGACCTTATCAACCGCTAGCGCAGTCTCATCATGACCGACGGGCAGAATCCCGTAAGTTTTGGGGGCGTCAGCGCCCAGGACGACCGTGGCCACCCCATCTAGCAGCTGGGCGCGGCTAGTATCGATTCGCTTAATGCGCGCGTGCGGATAAGGCGAATGGAGAATCTTGCCGATCAGCATGCCCGGTACCGTGAGATCGTCGGTGTATTTCCCGGCTCCCGTGGTCTTCGCGGCCGCATCCACCATGGCGATGCGTTTGCCGATAATTGAAAATCCATTGTGCATCCATGTATCTCCGGCGCCGCGCCCACTATCCAGTTCCTGGGCTGCCTTGCGCTTCGCTGAGCATTGCCCGTATCAACCAGTTGGCCGTATTCGGGAGCGCAGCGAGTGATCTGGAGTTCTATTTCGTAGTCGCCATTGCTTTCTGTTCGGCTTCGATAGCCGCCTTGATGGCCTGGTACATCTGGCTATATCCGGTGCACCGGCACAAATTGCTGCTCAATGCGATTCTGATCTCCTGCTCGGTGGGCTCGGGATTTATGGAGAGCAGATATTTGACCGTGATCATGAATCCCGGCGTGCAATAGCCGCACTGCGCGCCGCCCCAATCTCCATATGCTTTCTGGATGGCGGCCAAGCTACCGTGTTCCGTTACACCTTCCACGCTTGTAATTTCCTGTCCTTCGCAACTGGCGGCCAGCAGCGTACAGGAAAGCATGGGCACGCCATCGATCAGGACGGCGCAGGCTCCGCAAGACGAGTCATCGCAGCCACGCTTGGAGCCCGTAAGGCGAAAATCCTCCCGGAGAACATCGAGCAACAGCTTGCTAGGCTCGATAGCCACCTCTTGCGTGCGGCCGTTCACGCGGAGTTCGATGAGTTCTTTTTTCATAATTCGCTTTTTGCGGTTAACTCTTAGTCAAGACTCTGGATGGCTAAGGCACCTCTTATGCTTCAGTAATTCACTTCGTGCGGCAGCTTGCCCGCATCTCCCTTCGACAACATCAGCCCCAGGCTGACCAGCGCCGCGGCAGCCCAGGCTGCGGCCGATATTAGCCGCGTTTCCTGAACCACCGAGACGGGCGCACCCACCCAGAGACCCATCCCGAAGGCGAAGGTGAAGTTAGTCAGAACCAGCGCGAAGAACAGCCGCTCTTTCCAGCAGCCGGTCTCAGTGATAAGCCCGATCATGAACAGCATCCAGATCAGGTGAGTGGCGAGTTCCCAGGGATCGTGTGACCACGCCCACTCGCCATGAATCTTGGAGGCAGCTACTTTGGCCAGATACCCACAACCGATCAGCCCAACCAAGGTCCACAACTTCGAGCCGCATATCAGATGTATCGCTTTGACACGTGCTCGTTTCGTTCCTACCTGCCCTTCCACTGGGGCTCCCTTTTCTGTAGGAAGGCTTCGATTCCCTCCCGCGCGTCTCGAGTCTTCAGCAACTCTTCCAGATAGATCGTTTCCGCCCGAGCCAACCCTTTATCGAAGTGCACCGAATCCCAGGCATAGATCGCCTTTTTGGCGACGGCCAGTGCTGCCGGGCTCAGTTTCGTCAGATGATCGGTCGATTCCCTTACTCGGGCGTCAAGCTCCTCCCGAGAAACAGCGCGATTCGCCAACCCAATCGCCGCCGCTTCCCGGCCATCGATGGTTCGCCCAGTCAAAATCAGATCGGCGGCCTGCTTCTGCCCGACCAGTGCGGCCAGCGCGGTAGAGGCAACCGGCGGAAAACACCCTAGCTTGATTTCAGGAAATCCCCAGGTTGCCGAATCAGCGGTGTAAACCATATCGCAGACCATGGCCAGCTCCGCTCCGCCACCCAGACAAGAACCGTGTACGGCAGCAATGGTGATCTTCCTGCTCGCGATCACTGCGCGGATCACGGCGTGGAATTTCCTTAGCATCTCCTCGGCTTGGTCGGGAGTATGTGCCGCCACGTCTACCCCAGCCGAGAAACTCTTACCAATACCCGAGAAAACCACCACCGAGACGCCGTCGTCCGATTCCACCCTGGCAAGTTCCTGGTTCAGCTCCTCCATCAGGGGAACGTCGATAACGTTCATCGGCGGGTGGCTCAGCAGGATCCGCGCCAAGCTCGCGTGCCGCTCGACCGAGACCCGCGATAGTTTCGCTCGTGTGTGAGTGGCCATAGTGTTCCAGTGACGGCGGACCCCGAGGTCCACCTACAAATTAATTGCGGACTTTCGTGGCTCGCCAATAGTAGCCAGCGGGTCTCGGGCCCCTTCCTTCACCTGAATCCACGATTTCTCGTTGGCAATAATGTCCAGCAACTGCTTCTTGTCTTCCGCGCTGGGCATGTACTCGGTCAGATGTTCTCGATACGCCTTGTCGTCGAGCGGTTCACCGGTCTTGGCGTGAAATTGCTGCCCGGCGTATTTCCCGATGCTCCGATTGAATTTAATGTCCGGCGCATACAGTTTTGGCTCTCCCGCTTTTAACACCGTGTTAAAGCGTTCGATTAATCCCGCTACTTCCTTTCGATAAAGGAGGCGGTTGTAATCGTTCAGATCACCGAGATCCGCCTCAGCCTGACTTTCGGGCTCATCGTAGCGCCCTTTCAGTCCCCAGACGTATGCCCAGTGCGCCGACGAGGAATGATCGGTACCAAACAGATCGTAGGAACTGGAAATCCATTTATTCAGGTATTTCTGCAGCAGCCATGCCGGAATTCGGCCGGCTTGGACGATTCGCTTCAGCCCGTCGTTGCCCGTGCCCATGTGAAACGCTTCCTCGCGCAGCATATACGACATGGACCGGCCGAGCGGCGCAAATGCCGAGTACTTCAGCATCTGCAATTGAAACTTGCCGTCGCGATCAACGAAGTCGGTATAGGTGAAAAAGTCCATCCAGTTGTCGACATCCACGTTGAAGGCGCCCAGCAGACGCTGGTTCTCAAACGCCCGCCGCTCCAGCATCTTTTGTGCTTCCACTTTGCCGGAATACCCGAAATGCTCGACCAACAGGGCGCACATCTGCCAACCGTGCCGCATCTCTTCGATCATGACGCGAGTGAGCGCCCGCCGATCCCAATCCGTCGGCGCGGTCTCGAACAGGTGGCGCTGCTGCTCCACGCTGGCAAACTCGGTGTCGCCCTGGTAAACGATCAGATTCATCAGCGCATCCCGCATCTGTTGCGTGGGCACCTGGCGCAGGTTCTGCCATTTGTTGCGCCCCTTGAAGGCGCCAAACTGAATTTCATCGGTCTCGATGGCGCCGAAAAGGGTATCGAACTTGAACTCGGCGATCTCATCGCGATTGACCCCGATTTCCTTACGCCACTGGTCGAACAATCCAATCCAGTCGCTAAAAGTCCCGATTTTTGCTACTTTGCCCGGCATGATTGCCTCGCTCTTTTAATGTACCTTTCCCTACTCTGATTCCTGCCACTCCCGGTCAGCGCTGAGCGTTCGGAACGCTCAACTCAAATTCATCCACACAGTCTTCACTTCCGTGTAATGTTGCAATGCATTCTCTCCAAGCTCGCGGCCAAAGCCGGAGTTCTTGTAGCCGCCAAACGGTAAAGACGCGTCCATGAGCCCATAGGTATTAATCCAGACTGTGCCCGCTCGCAGTTGGCGGGAAACGGTATGCGCTTTCTTTACATCCTTTGTCCAGACAGCAGCAGCCAGACCATAGGGGTTCTGATTGGCCAATCCGACCACCTCATCCACATCATCGAACACGAGGGTTGCCAGCACCGGCCCGAAGATCTCCTCCTGCGCAATCTTCATGTCATTCTGGACGTCGCCGAAGATGGTCGGTTCAAGGAAGAATCCCTTGCCTCCATCGACCGATACGCGATTTCCACCGGCAATCAGCCTGGCTCCTTCCGTCTTCCCCGCCTCGATGTAGCCGAGCACAGTCTGGAGCTGCTCCTGGCTGACAATGGCTCCCATCCTGGTTTTGGGATCAAGGGGATCGGCTGGCTGCATCTTCTTAGCCCGCCCTACCAGCTTATCCAGAAATTCATCCCTCACTTTCGCTTCCACGAACAGGCGCGAACCCGCATTGCAGACCTCGCCTTTGCCATAGAAGATCCCGTTGATCGCCCCTTTCACTGCGTTGTCGATATCGGAATCGGCAAAAACAATATTGGGAGACTTCCCACCCAGCTCGAGTGTGACCCGCTTCAGAGTGTCGGCCGCGCCGCGCATGATCTCTCGACCCACGGCGGTCGACCCAGTAAACGCGATCTTGTCGATGTCCGGGTGAGCAACGATTGCTTTCCCGACCTCGGGGCCACCGGTCACGATGTTGATCACCCCCGGCGGAAAACCCGCTTCGACCACCAGTTTTCCCATCCGTAGCGCGGTGAGGGAGGTCTGCTCTGCCGGTTTGAGAACAACCGTGCACCCCGAGGCCAAGGCTGGACCCAGCTTCCAGGAAGCCAGCAGCAGGGGGAAATTCCACGGGATAATCAGACCCACCACTCCCACTGGCTCGCGGAGCGTATAGGTGAACGCGGACTCGAATGTGTTCACCGTTTCGCCGTGAATCTTAGTCGCCCAGCCGGCGTAATATCTGAGGACGTCAGTGACCATCGGCATGTCCACATGACGGGATTCAAAGATCGGCTTGCCGTTGTCGAGCGTCTCCAGTTCGGCTAACTCGTCGATGTTTTTCTCGATAAGGTCGGCAAGTTTCCACATCAGCCGCCCGCGTTCGCTGGCAGACATTTTCCGCCAGGGCCCCGAGCGATCTCCCAGCGCCGTGCGAGCGGCTTGGACCGCTCGGTCAACGTCGCCGGCCGAAGCCTCGACGACTCGCGTCAGAACCTCGCCGGTTGCGGGATTGAATGTCTCGAAGGTTTTCGATCCTTCCAGCCACTGGCCGTCGATCAGCATCCGTCCCGGCTCGATTTTTGTCTTTGTTCGGATCATGCCACATGTTCCTCAGCACCGCGCTGCCAGCCTCTGTTCGAGACATCCCAACCAGCCAGCGGTTTACTTGGCAGTGAACGTTGCAGGACGTTTCTCGACGTACGCTGCCAAACCCTCCTTGGCGTCCTCGCTCTGGAACAGCAACTGCTGGTTTTCACGCTCCAGCGCCAACGCCGATTCCATCGGAATCTCCCATCCGGACTGCACTGCGCGCTTGATCCTGCCCACCGCCTTAGAGGCTTTGTTGGGCGGACAGAACTGGCGCGCGTACTCCATGACGTTGTCCATGAAGCCCTCGCGCTCGAAGATGTCATTCACAATTCCAAGTTCCTGCGCCTCTTCAAAGGAGAAAGTATTTCCGGTCACCATCAACTCGATGGCTTTGCTCTTCCCTACCAGGCGTGACAAGCGCTGCGTGCCGCCTGTGCCGGGGAGAACCCCCAGATTGATCTCCGGCAGCCCGATTTTTCCCGCGTCTTTGCGCGCGATGCGAATGTCGGCTGCCATGGCGATTTCCAACCCTCCCCCGACCGTATGCCCGTTAAGCGCGGCAATCACCAGCTTGGGCGTGTGTTCCAGCCGCAGCAGCGTTTCATTGGCGTGTAAGCAGAAGTAATACTTGAAGGTCGGATCGACGCTGGCCAGCATGCGGATATTGGCGCCCGCCGAAAAGAACTTGTCTCCCGCCCCGGTCAGCAGAATGACATACACGCCATTGTCCATGCGCGCCTTCAGAATGGCGTCATCGAGTTGCCGGTTCATCTCATAGGTATAAGTGTTGGCCGGAGGATCATTCATCTCGACTACTGCGACGCCGGCATCGGTGCGATAGTTGATCAGCTGCTTGGTGCTCTCGCCGGTAACCGGCTGCGTTGTCGTTGCCATGGCAAGCTCCTTCTCCTTAGTTGAATTTCATCAAAATCTTCTTGGTCATCCGCAATCCGATTTTTTTCCGAGGGCAGCTACAAGGCCTGGCTTGTGCGGCCGCTGCCGCGGTGCCCGAACTCAATCGCTCTCTCCCCTCCGCTTGCGCGTCCCGGCCACACCCCGCAGAAAAATCTCCGCCATCTGCCCGGCCAGTTCGTCGGCGCCGGCATCGACCCGCGGGTTATACCAGGTGTAAATCCAATTCATCATTCCAAACAAGCTCAAGACGGCCATGCGGCTGGAAAATCGGAATTCTCCCACCTGTTTGAATTCGTCGATCAGGCCAATGCAGATCCGGTAATACTCACGCTTGATGGAGGCGATCTCCGAGCCAAAACCGTTTTTCAAGGCGTCGTCCTCGTGCGACAAAACCTTCATTGCTTTCTGATTAGCGAGAAAATATTCCAGGTGGTTGAGAATAAAAAGACGGATGCGCTCCTCCGGCTCCGACACTCCCCGCAGCCGTTCGCGCAGCCGTTCCACGATGGTTGTGAAAGTGTGCTTCTGGATCAAATAGAGCAACCGCTCTTTTGATTCAAAGTAGTAATACATGCCGGCCAGAGACATGCCGCTGGCGCGCGAGAGATCCCTCATGGACGCCCCCGCGTATCCCTTCTCACAAAAAACCTCGATGGCGTGCTCCAGGATTTTGGCCAGCCGCCGGTCGAAGCGGGTGCCGTTCCGAACCAGCGCGCCGCCGGCGGCCTCGCGAGCTCGGGCGAGTTTGGCAGAGGTAGCCATCTCTCATTCGAACGTTCGTTAGAATTATAGACCCAAGGTGACCCGAATCACAAGGCGATTGTCGACCTCTCCCCAGGGCTGGGCAGGACCAGGCGAAGCCGCTCAGGAGAGCTCGCTGATAGCATTATCCCTGGCGATCCGGACCCTGGTTCGCGCTCGAAGTTCGAGTGGTTCAGTTCCGTATATCCGAGAGCAGCGCCTCGATCTCCGCTTTCACGTCCGCGGTAAGCGGCAAAAGGGGCGAGCGCGGAACGCCGCCGTAATAGCCGTTAAAGTCCATAGCGTACTTGATTCCCGGAATGCTGAAGTCGCCACCAATGCGCTGGGCGGGGCGCGCAATCCGCTCCTGCTTCAGCTGAGCCAATTCCTGGTCTCCTTCCTTCCATGCCGCGTAGATCTCATAACAGGCGGTCGGTGCGGCATCGGCAAATGCCAGGATCGCCCCCCGCGCTCCGGCTTCAAGCGAAGGATGAAGTTTGTGCGCGGCTCCGACCAGAACTTGGAAGCCAACTTCCTTCTGACGCGTTTTCCTGCCGGCAACCAGGGTGATCGCCGATGAGGAAGGTCTGGCGCTATCACCGGCGAGGGCACCGACGGGAACCAGTTCCCCGCCCTGGCTGTTCCCGGAGGCCTCAAGCATCCTCGGCGTCACGGCATCGAAGGTTTCGGTCACCGTTACGCTCCTTTTGACGTGCCCTGTGCCTGCCACTATCTTGCGTACTTTCTCGACGTCGCCGCTTGATTCTTTCATGCCAATCAGATTGGGATGCTCCGCCAAGGCGATAACGACTTCCGCCGGTATGTCATAGCCGGTCGCTTGCGGAAAGTTGTAGACGATCACCGGCAGGGGCGAACGGTCGGCGACAAATCGGTAGAAGGCCAGCATGTTGTCCGGCTTCATCTGCCCTTTGTAATAATGGGGAGTGCGCACCATGGCCACGTCATAGCCCACGGAAGCGGCATACTCGGTGAGCCGCAGAGTTTCGATTGCGGACTCAATGCCGGTACCGGCAATCATCACTTTGTTAGGCGACGCAGCGCCCATCGCAGTTTTGAGCACCTGCCGCCGTTCATCATCGGACAAGAGAATTGCTTCTCCTGTAGACCCGAGCACCACGATCCCGGCAACGGGCGTCTTGGAATATCGCTCAACGTTGTGCTCAAGCTTCTTGAAATAAATGGTGCTGTCCGGATAAAAGGGCGTGGTGATGGGAGGCAATATTCCGTGGAGAAGCATTCTCATCTCCTAGCAGTCACTTACATTTTACGGGATAACGGGTACCGCATCTTCCGCCGGGTTGCCCCCGGGGTATCCACTTCAGCCGCGGATGGACTTCCCTTCACCCGTTGGCTTCCGCGACACGCGTCTCCGAAGCCGCGATTGGTGGCGCGAATCTCATGCCATAGAACAGAATAGCTGATGAGAGTGCCGTTGCCACCACCGTGCTGACGAAACCCGTTTCCAGAGACGATCGATCCGACACTTTTCCGATCAGCCAGGGAGAAAGGGCATCGCCAAGAAAATGAATAACGAACAAGTTGACCGCGATGGCAGTTGCCCGGATCTGGGCTCCCACCGAATTGATAATGGCCGCGTTTAGCGGCGCCGTATTAAGCAGCAGCAAAAATGCCGCCACGACGATCCCGGGCACCATGGCCGGTCCGCGGTCAAACAGGGCAACTGTCATGATCGGTATGCCCAATCCCATACTCGCTGCGGACACCAGATAATAGGCGCCCTTGGTCCGGCGCAGCAGACGGTCGCCCAACCATCCACCAGCCAGGGCTGCCAAGGTTCCAGTCACGGCGATGATTAACCCAAATAAGTTGTTTGCTTGCCCAAGTGTGTATCCCCTCATGCGCGACAGGAATGTCGGCATCCACACCAGCAGCCCGCCCTGGGCAAAGGTCATCATGGCCATACCTAGGGTCGCAGTTATGAACGCAGGATTCTGGGCAAGTCCAGCCACTTTGCTGCGCTCCGGGGTTTCGCGCAAGGAATCGAATTGTCCGCGCTCCGGTTCTGGCATGACCAGCATCACGGCGCCCAGCAAGAATCCGGGAGCACCAGCCACATAGAAAGGACGCCGCCACCCAAAGTGCGTTCCGAAATAGCCGCCAATGAGGTATCCCAAAGCGAACCCAACCGGTATGGCCAGGTAGAAGATTCCCAATACGCGGCCGCGCTTTGACTCGGGAAACAGATCAGCAACCAATGTCGGAGAAATGGTCACAAAGCTGGCCTCGCCAATGCCGACCAGCGTGTGCCGCACCAGCAACGCCTGATAGGTGTAGGTGACTGCGGTGAGCATGGTGACCGCGCTCCAGGCAAACGCTCCCAGTGCAATGATGAGCCTGCGAGAATACCGATCGGCCAGAGGCCCCATGACCGGCGCTGACAAAGTGTAGAAGATCAGGAAAACCGTGGTCAGCCGCCCGATCTCGGCATCGCTTACGTGAAATTCACTTTGGATCAGCGGCTGAACCGCATTAAGAACCGAGCGGTCAATGTAGTTCAGCAGGTTCAGCGCTGTCAGAATTACCAGCGTGGTGCGCGGGTACAAGCGAATGGAAGACACGGGTGAGCGAATATATCACGCCGCTTCAGGGCTTCCCGGAGCGGTTCTGTCGCGGGCTGTCAAGCGAACCATCCTGATTTGCGGGGCGGGGCCAACGGGCAACTACCACGGTCGAAATTCCTCCCCTTGGCCGGAAATCTCCCTTGACCTCGACCCAGACCGGCTTCGCAGAGCGCACCACGTCTTCAAGCACGCGGTTCACGATATTTTCCTGAAAAATTCCCAAGTTCCTGTATGACTGCAAGTATTCCTTCAGTGACTTCAATTCAAGACACTGTTGGTCAGGCATATAACGGATCGTAATCGTACCGAAATCAGGCAGGCCGGTCTTAGGGCACACGGAAGTGAACTCAGGGTCGTCTACCACTATTTCGTAACCCGGGAACTGGTTGGGCCAAGTCTCAATGTCTGGAAAAGCTCGATCCAGTCCCGCCTGGGCGTGTTCAGGCGTGTAACGGTTCGGTTTCGCCATGCCCTCCATTGTAAACAGTGCTCGTCCGAGGCCCAACCGGTAGGGAGGCGATCAGGTCTCAGGCCTACCTGGGGAGGAAAGCCGATGCCTCCCAAGCTCGCAAAGGAAAAGATCCGCTATTTCGAATTTGCTGCCAAAGATCGATGTAGGTCGCTCAGCTCGGGTTTTATGGACGCCTGGCAGGCTGGTAAATCTCTAGCGCGGGTATGGCCATCTCGCGTTCAACGACACTTGTGGGCCGGCGAACGGATCGACGGGTGGTTGGTCGTCGACCCCGCTCGAGCGCCCGATTTTATGACCTCCATCATGGTCAAAAGCGTCGCGGAAACTGTGGACACCGGGCCGCGAAATTATGCAACCGGTGGGCGGAGATGCTCGCGAGATACGGCAAGGTTTCAGGATC
>JBPYDQ010000806.1:0-5878 GCA_051986135.1 Terriglobales bacterium
TCAGCACACGTTTTCCTTCGAGACCCCTCATCAGCCTCCTCCGAAGGCTCGAGACCCTCGATGGTGCTCAGGGCAGGCTGGCCCCGGCGACCGTCTGTACGGAGAAACATAAGCAGAGTTGGACTTAGAGAGGCCTACCGTAGAACAAAGCGATGAATTCTACAATAAGAATGATGATTACCATCAACTCAAGGGCGAAGGCACGGCCCTGATGAAATTGGTCCACCATGAAGCGGTAGAGTTCCTCAGCGGTGCGGAGCTTCTCATTGACGAGATCCTTGTAGTCGGGCACACCGACCTTGGTAGCCGCCAGCCGGTAGAGGCGAGCGGAGAACATGTCGCTGAGAAATTTGATAGCGTTATCGACACGCTCTGTTAGCTCCATGACTTCAAGTAGAATCGTATGCAGGCGAGATGCTTTGCGCGCCATGTGCCAGCGTCTCAGAAATCCACTGCCCTCATCGAGCGAGTCGTACACGGCGGCCAATTGTCGGGTCATGAAGTCGTCATAGTGCCGGAACTCGAGCAGCTGGGAATTAGCGTATTCGAGGAGCTGGATTGCAGTCTCTGCACCGGTGGCAGAGTCGTAAATGAAGGCGCCGTTCCAACCGATCACGGCCAGATCGTTTGGATAGTAAGAGATGCGTCCCTGCAGGATCTCCTGGCGCTCGCCATCGGACAGGGCAGCAGTCTCTCCGCGGACGATTTGAGCGACCTGTGCCCCGTGCTTGGCAAGCAAATCGGCTGCCGACGGCGATCCATCCACTTCGCGAACATGGAAGATGAAATAATCCTCATTGAGCCAGTCCTTATAGGGCTTGACGATCGCCGGAGCGGCGCGCTCCAGTTTCTCGCGGGCAATCCGCGAGGCAAAGCGATCAAAGTCGGAGTTCCACACCCATCGACTGGCGAGCTGGACCAGCTTGTCCCAGTCGCCAGAAAACGGCAGCTCGAAAATCAGACTGAGGACGCCATAATCGTAATATTTGATCTGACCTTCCAGCCGTTCCCCCGTCTCCAAGACCAGCGGCTCGATGGATTCGACCACCGGAGGCCTCTCATAGCGAACGTACCCGGGAGCCGGATGCTTGAAGGTAGCCTCGAGGCGTCGGGCACCGAAAATCTCGCGCAGCTGGTCTAAACGGATCTCTTCGCCGACGTCGAACTGCATAAGCACCAGCAGGGAACCATGAACCGAGCGTTCCGAAAAGGGTTGCTCTCGAAGTTTGGTCGAAATGTCTTGAACAACAAGCGGAGCTGCAGTTTCCTGTTCCATGATCGAGTACTCTCCGGAGGGGGGAGGGGTTCGGGGCGAGACCGAATCTACCAGGGCAACCGATCTATTTTCCCACCAGCAGGGCGGAATGGCGAGGTATGACGATGTAAGTCATTGAAACTACGGCAAAATCAGCTAAAAGCGCACCACTGAAGAAATCACTTCCGGTCGCGGGTTAACCGCCACAGCATACCGCCACTGACGGCTATCCCGGCCAGGGTCAAGCCAGCCCGCACCATCGAGTCCCGCACCGATTTTTCTCTTTCCCGTACCCTCAGCCGCTCAGGATAGGGTTCGGAAGAGGTGTTCGGACCCGAGCCAAGAGCTATCTGGATCACCTCTGCCAGGTGCAGCCCATGACGGTCGGTACATTGGGCGATCTGTTCCCGGCAGCTGAAGCCGTCGGCGATGATGAGCGTATCGGCCGGTGCGCGCCTTACCGCCGGCAACAGCTCCAGTTCGGCGACTTGGAGCGAGACATCGTACTTGTCTTTTTCGAACCCGAACGAGCCGGCCATTCCGCAGCATCCTGGAGCGGGCTGGGCGAAGTCGACTCCCATTTTTCGCAGAACTCGCTCCTCATCGTTCATCTTCATAACGGACTTGTGATGACAGTGACCATGGAGAATTGCCTTACGTTCCAGGCGTGGCGGCTCGAAATCGGGCGCGCGCTTGGCCAGAATTTCACTTAGAAGATACGTCTGCTCCGAGAGTCGGCGGGCGCGCTGGTCCCTGGGGAAGAGGTTCGGAAGTTCGTCGCGGAAGACAGCGGCACAACTCGGCTCCAAGGCCACAATCGGGACCTGCTCTTCCAGGTACGGCGCAAGCGTATCGAGGGACAGCAGAAGGAGGTCTTTGGCGCGCCCCAGCATGCCAAAATCATAGAGAGGGCGCCCACAGCAGAGGCTTTCAGTTGAAACCAGTACGTCGCATCCGGCCGCCTCTAAGACTTCCACGGCGGCGATGGCTGTATGGGGTAAGAAGTAATTATTGAAAGTGTCGGCCCAGAGCAGGACGGGAGGGCCGCCAGGATTTGCCGGCTTGTGCCCTCGGAACCAGTCTTTGAACGTCTGCGGAGCGAAGGCAGGAATTCGCCGCTGCGGCGGCATACCGGTCACCAGCTTAGCGATATCGCTTAGGAACGGAAGCTGAGTGCTGAGGTTCGCCAAGCCCGGGGCATAGGAGGCCAGCCGAGCCCAAAGATCGATGTAGCCGAAAGCGTAGGCACTCACAGGCCGCCGCCGCCCTTCGTAGTAGTGGGAGAGGAACTCAGACTTGTACGTTGCGACGTCGACGCCAACCGGGCAATCGCTCTTACATCCCTTGCAGGAGAGGCACAGGTCAAGAGAATCCTTAACGTGCTCATCCTGCCAGCCTTCGGTGATCACTTCACGCTGCGTCATCTCCCACAGCAGGTGGGCGCGGCCGCGAGTCGAATGCTCCTCTTCGTGAGTTACGCGATAGCTCGGGCACATAACGCCGCCTTCCGAGCGCCGGCACTTGCCGACTCCCACGCAACGCAAAGTGGCACGAGCCAGACTGCCGTGATCTTCGGGATAATGAAAGTGAGTCGCCGGCGCCCAGGGTTTGTAATCGGCACCAAGACGAAGGTTCTCGTCCATGCGGTGCGGCTCGACCAGATTTCCGGGATTCATCTTCCCATCTGGATCCCAAGCGGTTTTAAATTGCCGAAAAGCATCGATCAGTTCCGGACCGAACATCTTGGGAAGAAGTTCCGAGCGCGCCAAACCATCGCCGTGTTCACCTGAGAGGGAACCGCCATAGCGGACGACCAGGTCAGCAGCCTCCTCCATGAAAGCCCGGAATTTCTGAATCCCTGGCGCGCTCTCCAGGTCGAAGCTGATACGCGTGTGAATGCATGCGTGGCCGAAATGTCCGTACAGAACACCCGAATACAGGTAGGCATTCATCAGTTTGCGCAAATCGCGAAGATAAGAGCCGAGCCTCTCCGGCGGGACCGCAGAGTCTTCCCACCCTTCCCAAGTAAGCGGCTCTCCGGGCACGTGGGAGCTGGCGCCCAGGCTGGACTCGCGAACTTCCCACACTTTCTTGGCTTCGTGCCGGTTCTCGTAGAGACGAACCTTCGGGGGATTCAAACCCTTCTGAAGTGCGCTCACCATCCGTCCTGCACGTTCGTCGGCTTCCTTCTGGGTATCTCCGCCAAACTCGGCCAGCAGCCAGCCATTGCCTGGCGGAAGAAGCGCGAGCCCTTCAGGATTCAGGTTCTTGCGGCGGGTAAACTCCACAAGTAATTCGTCCATGCCCTCAAGCCCGATCGGGCCATAGGACATGACTTCCGGCACATGATCGCCGCAGATAGAGATGTCCGGGTAGGCGACCACCGCGAGCGTGCGAAATGGCGGACTCTTCACCAACCGACAAGTGGCTTCCAATACCGTAACGCAGGTGCCCTCCGACCCGACCAGGGCGCGCGCCACCTGGAATCCGCTTTCCGGGAGAAGATAATTGAGGTTGTAGCCGGAAACCCGTCGAGGAATTTTGGGATATCTTTGGCGGACCTGGTCCGCATAGGCGCTGGCGATGGCCGCTAATTTTGCATAAATCGCGCCGCGTCGGCCCGGCTGGCGGGTGATTCTCTCCAATTCCCCCCTGCTGGTCGCGCCCACCTTCATGCGCAGGCCATCGTAGGTGAGGATGTCGAGCTCCTCGATGTTGTCGTCTGTCTTGCCGGCCATAACCGAGTGCACCCCGCAGGAGTTGTTGCCGATCATGCCGCCCAGCGTACAGCGGTCGTGAGTGGCGGGATCGGGACCAAACGTGAGGTGATGTTCCTCGGCAGCGTTGCGCAGATCGTCGAGAACGACGCCTGGTTGGACGCGGGCGATTTGCCGTTCTGGATCAATCTCGATAATCCGGTTAAGGTACTTCGACATGTCGATCACAACGGCGACATTCGAGCACTGACCCGCGAGTGAGGTTCCGCCGCCGCGGCAAAGAATGGGTGCGCCGAACTCTCGGGCGAGAGCGATGGTTGCAATCACGTCCTCGACATCACGAGGCAGCACTACACCGATTGGGACCTGCCTATAATTCGAGCCATCGGTGGCGTATAGCGCGCGGCTGCCGTTGTCAAAGCGGACTTCACCTCGAATATGGCGGCGCAAAGCGGAAGCCAGGGCGGCGGCATCGACATTCGATTTCGTGGTACGCGAGCCGGCAGGCTGGCGCACGGGTTTCGAACCGTCTGGCATGAAGTCCTCGCCTGACATCTTCCAGGAAATGACGACTCGGCGCAAGCAGATGATGCGGGCAAAACCGTGTGGCTCAACGATCTGCCACCCGTTGAGCTTCATCGGCAAGCTTGGACACGCCCATCCGAACGCTCTTATGCCCCGCTTGATTTGAATAACAGAAGGGCTTCCCGCGAGTACCGCTTCAACTGGAGTGGGCTGTTCGAGTTTCCGCTTGCGAGGCGGTCCGACGGCTGTCTGTGCCGAGCCGGAGCGTCGCCGGACACTTGGTCGCGGGGAGGACAAGAAAGGTTTTGTCTAGGAGACGGGTAAGAGTCCGGGAGTTGGCACGCACAATCGAACCATTACGCTTGCCAATAAAGTCAATTAGGACAGAATCGATGGTTGGTGGAGCACGTAGGATCGAGAAAACAGGAGTCTAGGTTTTAGTGGCAAGGTAAGAATCTTCAGCGCCAGCCTTGCCGCATACCTGCGGTGTCTTGGTCTGCCTTAATTAACACCATCGTCGTTGCTCTTTGTTGCTCTAGATAGGATGCCAACCCTGTCGGTGATAGGTGAGTGGCTATACCCAGCCTCGGCTGCCGTAGTCGGTCATGCTGAGCGCGAGCAGGATGAAGAGCCAGAAGAGGCCGGCGACAATTACCACTATCGTCATCTTATCGCTGATGTACCTGACTCCCATGAAGAAGAGTGCAACCAGAAGCATCTTCGAGGTGGCGATCACGAGCGCAAGCACGATATTGAAAGGTCCGAGTTCGAGGTAGGAAACGGCTGCCGTGAGCACGGTGAGAGCGATCAGACTTGCCCAGATTGTGATGTAAAATTTTTTGGTGGCAATGTGTGCTGACATGCTTCCGTCCTATTTTCGATGTATGTGGCTGATCAGGTAGAACAACGGGTAAAGGTAAATCCACACGATATCCACAAAGTGCCAGTACAGTCCGACGTTTTCGACCGGGGTGTAGTAATGGGCCCCGTAGCGACCCTTCCAAGCGTAATAGGCAATGAACGAAACCAGTCCCACACCGATGACCATGTGCAGAGCGTGGAACCCGGTCATCGCGAAATAGAAGGAAAAGAATATTTCGACTTGAGAGGTATTTGGTCCTGCGTAACGGAAACCGGGTCCGGGAAACTGTTGTTCGGTGACGATGTGTCCCCAGTACTCGATTCCTTTAATTCCGAGGAAAGCCAGGCCGAACAGGATGGTAATAGCGAGAAGCGCAACCGTCGACTTCAGATGTCCCAATTGCGTGGCACGCACCGCCAAGGCCATGGTTAAGCTGCTGCACAGCAGGACGACGGTATTGATTGTCCCCCACCAGAAATCCATGCGCTGGCTGCCTTCCAGCCAGGCTGTGTAATACAG
>JBPYDQ010000807.1:0-5797 GCA_051986135.1 Terriglobales bacterium
CTGTTCGATCACTATCACCTGAAGGATGGGAAAAACGGGACCACGTTAGAGGGGCGTTGCGGACCAGAACACCCGCTTCGCCCTTCTCTGAGCGGAAAGCAAACTTTAGAACAAAGTCTTCGAAACCCCGATCCAATACAAGCCACCCACCTCCGCTGGAATCACCCACAGCCACAATCTCACCGGTTTTGACGCTCCAATTGGCGGGACCTTGGGTGTGCCATCCCGTTAGACTTCCGCTGAACTGGTACGCCGGCCCAGACGAGGGCGCGGGGTATTCCTGCGGGAGTGCGGCCGCCACCGGTGTCGAACCCTTTCCTGCCAAGTGCAAAGAGAGCTTGGAAAGGGGGGCTAAGGCACCTAAAGAAGAAGCAATTTCGAGGAACCGGCGCCGACTTGTTCGCATTAGCATGGCTCTCCATCGCGGCTTTTTGCCATTCCTTACTCGTCAGAAATTGAGCCGTAAGCTGAACTGGATGAGTCTGGGATTATTCAACTGAGAGCTGATCACCCCAAATGTGGAATTCGGGTTGGTCGTAAATACTTGTCCCGGCGGTCCGAATTGCACCCGGTTGAACAGATTAAATGCTTCCGCGCGAAACTGCAGTCCAACTCTTTCCGTGATCGGCGTTTCTTTCACCAGCGCCACGTCCCAATTGTTGATTCCGGGACTACGAATGGCCCCGTCGGTTCGGCTTTCATTGCCAAAGCTGAAGGGAGCTGGAGCTGTGAAGCAGGCAGTGTTGAAGTACTGATTCAATCTCGACTGCACGGAGCCCGAGCGCTGCTTATCGCATCCCGGAACCACGTTTGGTCGCAACCCGCCACCGAAGGAATTAGACAGATTTGGAGTCGCAACGAGGTTGAGGGGGAAACCCTCCTGGAAAGTGGCGATTCCATCAAAACTCCATCCCGAGATCAGCTTTCCTGTCAGGCCTTGCGCATCGCCGAAGAAATATTGCCCCTTGCCTACCGGCAGTGGGTAAACGTAGCTGACCACGAGACTCTGGCGAATATCGAACAGCCCCAGCGATCTCTCGCCACGCATGTTGTTGAAATCCTGATAAATCTGGCCCAAAGAGCCGAAAATACTTGTCTCCAGCCAATCCGAGCTCGTCTCGGCATTGGTCAGCAGCTTGGAAAAAGAATAGGAGCCGAGGATCTGGCCGCCATGCGCAAAACGCTTCTGAAGCTTCACTTGCAGTGAGTTGTAGCTGCTGGACCCGACGTACGCCGCCGCATCTACGATGTTCTGATATTCCGGAAAAGGCCGCATGAGCTGCCCATACGGCACTGTCGACGTGGACAGGGGACCCGAACTGATCAGGCCGAAGAACGGGTTGGTCACATTCTGCAGTAGCTGATTACCGAGGGAGAGGTACTTATCGGGAAGCTGATTGATGTTGACCCCATTGTCGCTGTTAATGGGAAGGTGTACCCCGTGCGAGGCCGCATATGCAGCTTCTACGTTTATTCCACGCGGGAATTCGTGCTGCAGAGTCAGGTTCCAGTTCAGATAATATCCAGGGTTCCAATTTGCCACCGCCGCTGCACCGCCCGCGCCCGATACTGAGGAGAAGTTTTGGCCTAACAGAACTTGCTGGAAATCCGGGTTTCTCCCCGGCGGAAGAACCAGTCCGCCCGGATATGGATTGCTTAGCACAGAGCTCGGAGTGACCCCGTTGTCCTGCGACGTGACCATCGCATTGTTGTACAAGTTAACCGCATTCTGGAAGGGCGACTCCTGGAAAATGGCATCGGACGGGACATAGAACCAACCGAATGCGGACCGGATCACAGTGTTTGGATCGAGACGGTAGGCTAGACCAACTCGGGGCTCAAAAAGATGAAAGTTTTCACTCTTCAATCCCCGATCCGGGTGGCCAGGCGTGTTGACCAAGACGAACCCCCCTTTTAACGGCAGACCGGTAGGCGCCGCCAAAATGCTTGTCATATTCGGGTCAAACACCGCCAGTTGATTGTTGCGCTCGGTCCACACACCGGGAATTTCCCAGCGTAGCCCGGCATTCACGGTCAGCTTATTGGTAGCCTGAAAGCTATCTTGGATGTAATAGCCTTGATAGCGCATGCTCGAAGCTGTGATGTTGGGCGTCAGGATGGCGGAGGGCGTGAAACCTCCACCCGGGCTGGCATAGCCGAGAAGGAAGTCAGCGATGCTGCTTCCCGTTGTGCCAGGGTTAAAAGGGTTTTGAGCAGTCAATATGTTATCGAACCAGTAATCACCCGCCTGCGACGCGACCTGGTAGTAATTTGAGTCTTGACGCCGGAGTTCTGCCCCGAACTTGAGCGTGTGCCGGTGCCAGACTTTGCTCAGGCTTGGACTGATCACGTAGTTGTTATTGACACTACTGATTACCTGAGTACCGCCAGTCGGAAAATCGGGGAATGCAAACGCAGGATAGGTCCTAAATTGGGGAGCGATCGCATTCATATAGGAAGGGAAGCCGAAGTTGGTCATGTCGAAGCCGGTGATCGACTTCGGCGGCCCTTGAAAGTAGTTGAACCGCATATACGAAATACGAAGATCCAAGACGGTGGAAGGGTTGATCACATAGGTGTCGCCTAAAACCACCGAGTCAGTAACAAAACTTTGTGGGTCCAGGTCAAACCAATACGTGTTGTTCTTAAACGGATCCCAGGGCAACTCGTCAAAGCCCCATCGTGTAAATCGCCCAAAGACACGTTGTTTTGGGCTAACGTTCCAGTCTGTACGGAAATTGATCTGATCGTTGTTGCCTCCGACACTCGCATTGGTTATGAAGTTGAGGGGGTAGGGGAGGCTGGTGGTGTTGGGGGTAGCAAAGATTCGGTTATTGACCCGGAAATAGTTGGCAACTGGGTCGATGCGATTTGCGGGGATTTTGTTTCCAGGAAACTGTTGGCGGGTTACTTGTTGGCCTGGTGCGCAGGGATTGTTGACTTGCCCGCAGGAAGAAGTCAGCGGATCATAGATGGGAATCACGTTCCCATTCGCATCGCGATAGTTGGAAAAGTCGCCACTCAGTTCTGCGGCGGTCGGGGCGGTTAGTGCAAAACTCTGCCCTTGGCGCAGGGCGAAACCTTCGTAGTTGAAGAAGAAAAAGAGTTTATCCTTCTTGATCGGTCCACCCAGGCTAACACCATATTGATTTTGCGTAAACGCCGGCCGCGGCGTGGCCGTCAGATTGTTGAAGTAGGTGTTTGCATTCAGTGATTTGTTTCGCAGAAACTCGTACACTGAGCCGTGAAACTGGTTGGTCCCCGATTTCGTCGTGAGATTGATGACGCCGCCTGAGTATCGGCCATATTCGGCGTCGTTACCGTTGGTTTGAACACGAAATTCGGAGATCGCATCCTGCGTGGGGATCAACGCGGTGAGATTCCCATAGGTAACTTGCATGGGAGAACCATCCAGATACATGGCATTTTGGTTCGCCGTTCCACCGTTGATCTGGTAGTTCCCCCCCGCGAAGATATTCTGACTGGTCAGGTTGCCGGCAGCACCCCCTTGCGTTACTACCCCGGGCACTAGCGAAGCCAGATTGAGAACGTTGCGGCCGTTTAGCGGCATCTCCTGTACTGTTTCCGAACCTACTACTTGTCCGAGCGACGCGCTTTCGGTCTGCATCAAGGGAGCCGTCGCGTTCACCTCCACTCTTTCCTCAATCGTGCCCAGAACCATGGTCACGTTGGCGCGTACGGCGGCTTCCACTTCTATGAGGATAGAATTGCGCACATACTTCTTGAATCCAGACTGCTCCACGGTGATGGAGTAGGTGCCGGGGACCAAACTTAAGAAACTGTAGTTCCCGTCGGTGCCAGTGGTGGTGGTGCGCTGGAAGCCGCTGTTGGGACTGCTCACAGTTACGGTCGCTCCGGACATGACCGACCCCGACGCATCCGTTACCGTTCCGACAATCGAACCGTAAAATGTCTGGCCAACGAGAGATGGCGCAAACACCAGCCAGCAAACGAACAGAACAGGCGACTTCCAGAACCGCGATGGCCGAATCACATGGTTGTGCATCGTAGCTCTCCTCTCCGCGACCAGTTCACGTTCTCACTAGTTAGGCCCCCCGATGGTTTATTCCCTATTGAACTTAATTCTGCTTGCCAACGGCAGCGAATTATACTAACTCGCTAGCTCATGTCAAGCGATTTTCTGCTCTCTCAGCTGGCTATGGGTTGTTTAGTAATCTCGGGATAAGCTTGAACGCCGCCGAACCTTCCGCAAAACGCCTCTTCGCGCAACGTCGTTCGCTTTAGGAAGGCTGCAGCCAAGCGCGCTCGATTTTCGGATTGCCTGCCGTGCTAAGCTGCTGCATCTGTTCCTCGCTTAGGGAAAGGTCCAGGGCCGCGATATTTTCCGACAGTTGTTCCACTCGGCTGCCTGCAACAATCGGGAGCACTGAGGGCTCGGATTGGCGCATCCAAGCGATCACTACTTGGTTGACACTTTGTCCCACCTCTGAAGCGACCATCTTCAGCACTTCGAGACGCTCGTCAGAATCGCATCCCGCGAATTGGGCCGGGATTTCTCGATCGCTCCGCGTGTATGCTCCCTGCAAGAGAACGGAATAGCCGATTAGACTGATCCCCTGCGACTGTGCACACGCCTTCATGTCCTCACTCAAGAACACCTGAGGACCAAAGTCGGCCCCATATCGCGGTCGCAGGTAGGTGTAACGTTGTTCAACGACGGAATATCTGCTAAATCCATTTACCGCCGCAATCGCGTTCGACTGAGCAATCCGCCAAACGGCTAAGTTGCTCGCCCCGACGGCACGCACTTTGCCCGCCTGTACCAGGCCATGGAAAGCTTCCATGGTTTCTTCCAATGGAGTATCGCGGTCGTCCAGGTGGGCATAGTACAGGTCGATCCTGTCGGTTTGAAGCCGACGCAAGCTTTTTTCGCACTCCGATTGGATCTCCTTCGCGCTCAGGCCACCTGCGCTTCCGGGATAGGGAAAACCTAACTTCGAGGAAATCACCATCTCGTCGCGATTGGCACGCTCCTTCATCCAGGCACCAATGGCAGTTTCGCTTTCCCCGCCACGGAAACCTGGCAACCAGCTAGCATAAAAGTTTGCCGTATCGAGAAAATTCCCGCCTTTCTCTCGATAGAAGTCAAAGAGTTTGAAGGAAACCTCGCAACTAATCTTGCTACCGATTAAATCGGTACCCAAGGCAAGGGCACTCACTTCGAGATGGGAGGTTCCTAGCTTTACTTTTTCCACTGGTCCCTACTCCGGGTTAAGTGACAGACACTGAATTCCGACTTTAGCGAGTGTAAGTGGCGAGAACCACGCCAGCCATCATTACGACTGCACCGAGAATGTGGACGCCTGAGATTCGCTGAACCGGGGACCCCAGCCATCCGAAGTGGGACAGGATCATCCCACCGAAAACCTGCCCAGCCAGGAGGTTGAGAAACAGCCCACGGGCTCCAACTTGGGGAATGAGCCAGATGATGGCGAAGACCAGGCATGCTCCGAGCACGCCAGCCGTCAGGAGTACCGGATTCACGCTGCGCATGCCGGTTAGGGCGCCGCTCTGCCAACCTGTCAAGCCGATTACTACAGCCGCAAAGGCACCAATACACCAAAAAACAGCGTTAGCGACACGAGGATTGCCGATGCCTTTACCCACTTCGCTGTTCATCGCCAGATGCAGGGCAAGCACTATGCCCAGCAGCAGCGTGAAGAAATAAAAGATTAGAAGTCTGGTCATTCTTGCCTCCCTCGAACATGTCTCCAGTCCGCAGGTGCGAACAGCGAGTTTGACAAAATCGTCACAC
>JBPYDQ010000808.1:0-4002 GCA_051986135.1 Terriglobales bacterium
GGGTTCTTACCCTGATGGGCAAGTTGGATGGCCCGTTTCATCTCTGAAAGTGTCAACCCAACCGTTTTCGCCTTCAGGATGAAGTCAATGTATCGGATGACTTCAGGAGCAAAGATGCGATAACCAGTGTGAGTTCGGTTCGCTCTTGGCAGCAACCCAATCCGTTCCCAATAGCGGAGTGTCTTTGACGTGACACCCGCACGTCGGGCGAGGACCGAAATGCTGAATGCCTGTCGCATGGTTCGCCTCGGAATATAGTGAAGTTTACCCTTAGGAAAAGCTGCAATGGCCGGTCCATCGAGAAAACGGCTATTTGAGTGAAATCAGGATGTTACGCCACCTATGCGAGTACCCTTACAAGTGCAGTGCCTGGCCCATGCTCTGAGCCCAGCCGGCAAAGGCGATCCAGCCGCTCGTCATGCCGATGGGAATTAGATAATGCAGGGTAACCACCAAGAAGGTTCCGCCCGCTAGTGTCGCCTTGTGAATCTTGTGAAGCGACAACAGATCGTAGCCCACCAGCATCGCTAGAAATGACCACTGAAAAATCTGGTCCGTGTGAGCGAGTTCCAAGATATAGGAGAGGGGATAGCGAGCCACGGGAGCGAAGGTCAAAGCGATATTTGCGATGAGGATCAAACGTTTGTGAACGTCTGGAGCCCGGCGCGCGAGAAATGCACCCAGCATCAGCGGCGCGAATATGGCCATGATCCCGAACGGAATGACACAAAAAGTCTTGACACCGATTCCGGTTCCAAAGTCATCGTTACGTACCAGCATATCGGTCCCGGCAATCACGCCGACCGCCACCGTCACGCACGCAAAACCGAACGCGGCTATTCCCAGCTTTTTATGAATGGCAATTCGGCCGATCGGCACCAGAGCTGTCTGGACAACATAAAGCAGAATCCAAAGCGTGAAAACCACTGCATGCAGGTGAATGATGCGGCTGGGAAGCGGCGCATGGAACAGGCCATTCAGGTAGTAAGTCCGGGAGAATCCGATCGCCGTCGTGGCTAAAATCAAGACCGACATCGTAGAAAAGAAACGGCTGTCGTAGCTAGCGCCCCTGACGATTCCAGCACTTCCGGTCTGCGCCATAGTTGCCATGGTTCCCCCGGGCAAAGATGATTCAACATAGTAAGCGCCCAATCGTAGCAGAACACCGGCGTAGGGGAAGGGCGACTTTCTCGACCAGCTCGGCTATTCTTGGTCAACTGATGTAAGCCCGCGGTAACGCTCTTTAACCCAGAGGAAAATGTCTTTCCTGATGGTTAATGAGTGTTATCGAGATATTTCAACAATCATTGTAGAACTGGGATGAAGAGACCAAAAGAACACCTAGTGGTGGACCGGCTCAGGCTCGTTGCGCAGTAGTCTCCTTCGCCAACCACCGATTGTCACGAAAGCCTCGTTGACTTGTGATCGCGACGGTGCGAGGGTAAATTACGCCTGGATCCGTCGAAGTCATCTCCAGGGAAGCATCAGTGCGACATCATCTTCTTCCCCCATTTCGACAATTCAACCGAACGGTTAGTACGTCAACCCAAACGGATAGTGATTTTGGGGGAGGTCCGGGGAAAGAACTCCTTCGTCGAGTTGGTGCCGTTGCTCTTTCTTTGACCCGCACTTTCAGGCGGATTTGACATGCACAACAGGACGCCTAAATCGTTTGGAGAGCTACTTGCTCTTTCGTATAGCGACCTCGGTGAAGTGCAGCACCCCTGGGAAAAGAAGGAGATATGGAAAGACACATTCTATCCAGGGTAAGGAGCTCCAGTTCTTTTGGTGCAACGGAGATCGCCAGGACTGCACTTTCTCCGGACGACGTGCGGGCGTTGTTGAAGTAAATCACGGCGCAAACGCTTTTGGTTTCCTTCGCACTATCTGATAACGGAATGATGGCGTCTTCCCTCTGGGCTTTAGCCCTGTCCTCAACACCTGCTGTAGTTCCCTAACTTCCCTGCTGGAGCACAGGAGCACAGAACCGTGTGTTCCGGAGGTCACGGGCCCTAAGCATTTCAATCGAAAAAACAAAAAGGAGGATCGTATGCTTCGTACCATCGCGAGTCTATGTGCATCATTTGTGCTGGCCTGCTTCGGCTTGCCAGCGTCCGCAACAACCTTCTATGGCTGCGTCAACAATTTGACTGGCGCAATCACAATCGTAAGCGCGAGCACCACGTGCAAGACGGGCTTCCACAAGATTCAATGGAACCAGACTGGTCCGGCTGGACCTGCCGGCCCTGCCGGACCCAAGGGCGCAACCGGTGCGACTGGGCCTGCCGGGCCAAAGGGTGCGACTGGAGCCACTGGTGCGACCGGAGCCACTGGACCTCAGGGTCCCATTGGTCCCCAGGGCCCCGTCGGCCCCCAAGGTCCCGCGGGAGTCGCACTGGGCTATGCTACCTTCACCACTTCAGTCACCAGCTTAGGCTCACCGCAGATCGTCCTGCAAACCCCTGCGGTTTCGACGAGTGGAATCTACTTCATCAACGCCTCTGCCCTGTTGCACATTGATAGTGGGGATTTCGCTGCCTATTGCCGCATTACGACCGCAAATACGGGAGTGAACGACCTTAACTGGGGCGGGTCCAGCGCAGTCGGCAATTACCAGCAGGCGAGTGTCGCCGATTATTTCTTCGTCAATGCCGGCGACGCTTTCCAGTTGTATTGCGACAGCAACGCGAACGACGCCAATACCACTGTCAACAACGCGGCTATGACGGCTACGCTGATCAATAGCTTCGACGCAGCGGCTCTAGCGAGAGCGAAGGCAAAGATGAAAGCGACGCCGAAAGCCGCGCTTCCGTCCGAAGATCCGGCCGCGCCCCGCTAAACCTGCAGTTCCTTCGGCGAAGACCTCTCCAGCCCTTGCAGTCAAGCGGGGCTGGAGTCTTCCTTGCATCCACGCAGGCTCGGTCGATCCCCCTGGGGACAACTCAACTGATGTCATAACGACGTCGCATCTTACGCTCAAAGGACAACGAACTGATTCGTAACTGTCGAAAACAGGCGTTCTCGCAAGGTTGCGCCGTCTGTTCGCCCCCATGCATTTGCATACCCTACTGGGGTGCGGCAACCTTGGCGTCATAGAGAATCTTCCCGGCCACAATCGTCATCACGGATTCCGTCTTGGGGTAGATCGTCAGACGGAACCTTGAAAATGTCCTGCGATAGCACCGCGAGATCAGCCACTTACCCGCTTCCAGGCCCCCCTTGTCTTTTTCTGCAAACTCGGCATAAGCGGAAGTAAGAGTGTAGGCGCGATAACTGCTTGCTCGCGAGTCAGGGCTTCGTGGGGCTTGTCTTTGCACGTAGTCGCCAGCATGATGTTTAGGAACGGATTATCCGGGCCATCGGAGCCGATGGTGAGGGGAACACCCGCTTTCACCAGGGAGCGCATTGGTTGGTCGTGCTCGGCTCGCCTGGTGCCCCAGCGGGCAAGGTCGAGGGACAAGTGCGTTGGATTCTGCACCTCGACTACACCCAGGCGTTTGACCGCGGCAACGAGGTCGGGCATGATGCCATCGCCGTGCTCAAAGCGCACCCGGGGCAGAGCCCAGACTTTCTCACCTCCCGTTGCGTCCATAGCCTTGAGGAAAGTCTCCACAGTGCGATCACCGACGACATGCACCATCAGTTGATCGTTGCGCTGCAAGGATTCGCGCAGGATGTCTTCCATTTCTTTCTCAGAGAAGTTCAGCTCGCCTGAGGTATCCGGGTGATCGGCGTAGGGCTTTCGCATAGCCGCCGAATGTTCTATGGGAGTTCCGTCGATCACGCATTTTGTGCCGCTCACGGTGACCTGCGACGCGGGAGGAAGAAGTAAATCGCGAGACAAACTTGCGCTTTTGTTTCGCTTTGTGAAACTCAATCGCTGCGTTCAGAGAAGTTCAACCGCTTTCATGCGTTGCATGCCTTGACGCTTCGTTGACTGCTGTCGGTGAAAAGGAGCACACTTTTCTTAATCGAATCAAGCAGCTTCGCGTCATTCGATCG
>JBPYDQ010000809.1:0-2159 GCA_051986135.1 Terriglobales bacterium
TTGTGACGACCATGAACACGCGCTTTGGTGCATTCGAAGTGGATCTCGAAGGCCGGCGGCTGCTGAAGAAGGGAACGCAAATTCCCCTGCGAGAACAGTCGTTTCAGGTGCTTGCGGCTCTGATCGACAGGCCCGGCGAAATCGTTACGCGGGAAGAGCTCCGCAAGCGGCTCTGGTCATCGGACACGTTCGTGGACTTCGAAGTGGCGCTAAATTCCGCAGTGAGTCGGCTGCGCGACGCGCTGGGCGATTCCGCCGACGAGCCTAGCTTCATTGAAACGATTCCGAAGCGCGGGTACCGGTTTGTTGCCCCGATACCAAAGCGGCCTGCCGTGGCTGTGATGCCGTTTGTGAACCAAACGGCGGAAGCCAAAGATGAGTACTTTAGTGACGGATTGACCGACGAATTGATCCGTGTGTTGTCGCGTATCGATGGATTGCGGGTAACGGCAAGTAGCGTCGTATTTCGCTTTAAGGGTCAGAGGTGTGATGCCAGACAGATCGGCCGTGAGCTGGGTGTGGAGGCGGTGTTGGAAGGATCGATATGGAGGTCAGGAGACCGCATCCGCATCACCGTCAATCTGGTTGGCGCGAAAGATGGATTCAATCTGTGGGCACAACGCTTCGACGGAAATTTGGGAGATTTATTTACCATCCAGGACCAGGTTTGCGCGGCGGTAGCAGAAGCGTTGCACATGCGACTGGCGTCGCAGATCCCGAAACGCCATCCAAGCAATGCACTCGCGTACATGCAGTACTTGAAGGGCGCCTACCTTCTTAAGAGGCGGCGGCCCGAGGACATCCGGCGGGCTTTCGAGTATCAGCAGGAGGCGATCCGGCTGGAGCCGGACTACGCCGAGCCTTATTACGGCGCGGGAATGTTCTACATCGTGAGCGCAGTTTACGGAGCGATGCCTCCACGAACTGCCCTGCGCGAAGCGGAAGAATTGGTTTCGAAGGGGCTAGCACTCGACGAGAATTCAACGAGGCTCCATAGCACGTTGGGAATGCTACGAATGTTTCAATGGCGCTGGGCCGAGTCAGAACAAGCGCACAAGAAAGCACTCAGCCTAGAGCCAACAAATGAGTTTCCCCACATGTGTTACCCAATTCTTTGCAGCTTCCTCGGCCGGCACGATGAAGCTGTGTTCCATGCCGCGAAAGCCGTCGAGCTCGATCCGCTGGACTTGATGACAAACTTCCGCCTCGTGCAAGCCAACTGTTATGCGGGCCGCCATGAGGAGGCGGTTCGCTGCGGGCGCATCGCCATTCAGCTGACGCCAGAGTCACCCTACACATATTTCTACCTGGCGTTATCTTTGGTGGCACTCGGCTCAAAAGAAGAAGCCTGGGAAATCTCAAATACTGGAAGAAAACTTGCCAATGGTATGCCCTTGGGGGAGGGCTACTTCGGCTACCTTGCCGGAGTGACGGGACACACAGTCGAAGCCCGAGGCGTGGTTGACGACTTGCGAAGCCGACGCGAGAAAGGTTATGGGCCAGCCTTGCCCATTGCCGTGACGTATCTGGGGTTAGGTGAGACAGCCGCCGGTTTTCAATGGCTAGAGACAGCGCTGGCCGAACGCGATCCCTTCTTGGGGTCGCTAATGGTGTTCCCGGCCTACGACGCCATCCGCAATCAACCGAAATTCAGGTGGCTGGCAGAACAGCTCAAACTCCCAAACATAGTGGAGACTCCAATCCCACCACACTAATGCACGGGCATTCCCTGCCAGCACTACTCCCGGTTGGTCGGCTAACAAGAGACTGAGAATCGATGACCTCAGGATTGCCCGTGATTCGGGCGCAATCCGACCGGCCGTGTTAAACGTGATGAGATCACTTCTACGAAAAGCAGACATTCATCCTGGTAACAGCTGAACGATAGCTTCCGAGTGGCCAACGATGCATGAATCATAATTACAGCGATCTTCGTGAGCAAGCGTCAGTCAGAGAGTACCTGTTCGTTCACCCGAACAGTGGATTGGGAAAGGGATCGGCAAGGCCGGCCTAGCTAAAAAACGAACTTCTGAACGCCTCGTGCCGTTGGTGCGCTACGTTCAAGATCTGATCGAACTGCGGCTCGCTGTGCAGATCCTTTAATAGCGGGTCTTTGGTTATATAGGGATAGCTGAAAAAACCAGACTCAACACTCGTGC
>JBPYDQ010000810.1:0-8753 GCA_051986135.1 Terriglobales bacterium
TTGCCTTCGACGAACGCTTCGTAAATCACCACCTTGGCAGTGACATCGGTGAGTTCACTCCGCTGCCACGCCTCCACTTGTTTCTGCATGGGTTCGAAGTTGCGCTGCATCCGATCGACACCGACTGAAATGCAATCAATCAGCGAGAACGACTTCGAGTGCTTGGCCAGCACCGGTGTGAACACTCCTGGAACAACGTTGTAAAACTGGACGCGCGGTCTGTTGCAGATGTCGACACGGGCAGTCAGGATTGAAGCGGGGTCCTGAGACGTCGGAAGCAGTTCGGGACGAAAGCAAGGGTCGTTATTTGGAAGATCTTCTTGCTTTAGAATAGATTCCAATCGTGGCTTGAGGCTACAACAAGGCCATCGGATTGGCCGGACCGTAGCCCCTCCCAATCGCGAGATTGCCACGAATCGCGGCTGTAATGAAGTCTTTGGCGGCAGCGACACTTTCTGGGACAGTTTTCTTGCGCGCCAAATTAGCCGCAATCGCTGAGGCGAAGATACAACCGCTGCCATGCGTGTTCTTCGTAGCGATGCGTTCTACCCGAAGCTCGACAAACTCGCGTCCGTCGTAGAGAACGTCCGCGGCAATGGTCTCAAGATGACCACCCTTTACGACGACATTCTTGGGCCCAAGCTCACGGATTGCTCTCGCCGCCTCCTTCATGTGTGCGAGGGTTTTGATTTCGCGACCCGTGAGCGCGCCCGCCTCATGTAAGTTGGGCGTGACCACGGTGGCCAGCGGCAGCAATTTCTGCTTGAGAACGTCGATGGCGTCAGCCTTCAGCAACGGTGTGCCGCTCTTGGCAATCATTACCGGATCCACGACCAGCGGTGCCAACCCCCGCTCGGAGATTACGGATGCGACCGCATCAATGATCGCCGTATTGGCGAGCATTCCCGTCTTTACCGCATCGCAGCCGATGTCGCTGACGCACGCTTCGATCTGCCCCACCACGAACTGTGGGTGGATCTCGAACACTGCGTAGACCCCGGTTGTGTTCTGCGCCGTAAGCGCGGTAATTGCGGTCATGCCAAAGGCGCCCAGGGCGGAGACGGTTTTCAGGTCGGCCTGGATGCCGGCACCACCCCCTGAGTCGGACCCCGCGATGATCAGGACGCGAGGAATGCTCATCGCTAATCCCGCCTAATCGATCGGAAACTGCGATCTCTCATACAGGCCACCGCTCCATCTTCCAAGCCATCTCCCAGAACTGCCATTCATAGCGGCTACTGGTGAGAAACGCTGCTTCCAGCCTCTGCAAGTCTCGTTCCGGCAGACCTGTAGCAAGACGATCGAGCAAGTCGCGGCACCACTGGGCCAGCTCGGCAAACTCTCTCGAGCCGTACGTCGCAATCCACTTGGCATAATGATTGTCGCCAGGAGCGGATTGTGCAACCAGACGCTGCCCGATTTCGCTGAAGGCCCACATGCAGGGCAATAGCGCAGCGGCCAACTCGGCGAAATCTCCGGTAGCCGCAACCCGCAGCAAGAAGTCGGTGTATGCCCGCGTGACAGGCGCGGGAGGTTCCCGCTCGAGATCTTCGGGACTCAGATCGAACTCAGCCGCATAGCTTCGGTGAAGGCGCATCTCCGTGTCCACGGTTTCCTTCAGCAGTGTAGCGAAACGGATTATGGTCTCCAGATCTGGGCTGCGTGCGGCAGCCAGCGCCAGCAGGCGTGAATATTCGATGAGGAACACATAATCCTGTCGCAGCCAGAACTGGAACCGATCCAGAGGGAGGGCACCGTCACCCATTCCTCGCACAAATGGGTGTTGATGTTGCGCCTCCCAGATAGCTGACGCTTTGCGGTGCAGGCGCTCGGTGAATCGTTCAGCCATCGCTTCATTATTCTCCATTCAGGGAAACGCCGGCTGCGCTGGCCATGGCGTCCCAAAACAGCAGCTCATATCCTTGCAACATACGTGCTGCCCGACGGATGAGTCGCTCAGGGATGTCCCGATCAAGACCGTTCTGAACGATACTCAGAACTTCCGTCTCGAAGGAGGGCATGTCGGCAAAAAGGTCGAAGAACGCGAGCGCCGACAGCGCAATGTCGTATTTCTGATGGAGTGCCTTGCGCATCCGGCCGCAGCAGGTTCCCCAAGTGGGGAAATTGACCAGTAACGCGGCGGCCAGTTCGGCGTCCGAGCCATACAGAGCGAGCCAGGCGACGAACGTGCAGTACGCGTGCGCCCTCGGCAACGGCTCGAAGAACTCCAAATCGCTGAGCTCGAGCCCCAGTGTTCCCGCGAGACTATGAAGCGCGTCCAAGGCAGCCGTTTCGCCTTGGAGAACATTGATCCAGAAATGACGGCTGGACAGCGTCCCCTGCCGGGATAGGATCAGGGCTATGCTGCGCAGATCACTGCTGATGAGGTGATGTTGCTGGCCGACGAACACTTTAAGCGAGTCCGGATGTACGCAATGCTCTTCGAGTGCTTTAAGGTAAGCATGGCCACAGATTCTCGCCTCGAGGGGCTTCAAATCCGACCGAATACTCGCTACCAACGCAACAGCGTCGGACATCGGGCCGTCTCCTATCTGTACACATTGGAGAATACTACTTGCTTCCCGCTGAGCTATCGAAGTACTCCCACCATCGACTCCAGATTCGTGCTTTAGTTTCCCGCAGCGGCTCAACCCGCGATTTGAGGCAATCCCGACTGGGGCGTTTGTCAGGGCGCCGCGTGCCCAATCACGCTTATGGTCGAATGCTCTCCATGTCTGCACGCTACCGAGGACGTTGGCCGATCTTGGCAAGTTGGGTTGAGTACCTGCTGTTTCTTTTGTCGCCTTCGGGCTATGAATCAGCAGTATCGTGACCGTTACTTCGAGCGGAATGGGATTTCTAACCGAGCACGATCGCCTAAAGGACACATCTCAGCGATGATTGGTTGCCAGCCCCGATCAGGTTCGTTTGCAGCCCGCGAGTGAATGGGGAATCGCCTTTGTCCTCACGGCGTACGGATTGCTCATCACGGAGGCGATTGGAGCTTACTTGGGCGTTCATTTCCAGAAAATGATGATACAAGCCGAATAGGAACGATCCAAACATCGAAAGCGACGAGAGAATAAGCCCGATTCGCTTCTTCGTTGTCCAGACGAGCGCCATTGCGAACAAGGGACTGACCAGCACGACCACGATCACGAAGATCGAAGCTGGTGGATCGAGTCCAACGCGCGCAATTCACGGTGTGCAAGACCATGGGCAATGTTGACCAGCAGGTGGGCAACAACGATGGCGGTCACGTACTTAGTTGATCGGTTCACACCCGATTGATTCTGCCTTGTAAGCTTAAATGTTCTCAGGTTGGGTGCTGGATGCCAAGCTCCCTCATCGCGATAAAAATCAGGTTGTTGTCGCCTTGCGAGTTTGGGGATTCAGATGGGTGCCAAGCTCACTGCCGATATGTTGTGGTGCAGCAGAGTCTAGCCTTCGTTGCCACTGTCTGCCCCGATGGAACACTCAATCTCTCGCCCAAGGGCACAATTTCCGTTTGGGACGATGATCATCTCGTCTTTGCCGACATCCGCTCTCCGGGAACGATCACGAACCTCCGGAAGAATCCTGCTGTCGAGATAAACGTTGTTGATCCTTTTGCCCGCAAAGGTTACCGCTTCAAAGGCACTTGCGAAGTTATTGTGGACGGTGAACTTTTCAGCAACTCACGAACTTTTACCGGGGCGATGGGTGGACGTAGTGCGGAGCAAGTCGAAAGCCCGAATACGAGGTTTCGTGCTTATAAAAGTCGAGAGTGCCTTGCCCCTCATCTCCCCTGCGTATGACGACACCTCAGTAGATGAACAGTCAATCCGCAAACATTGGATTTCATATTTTGCTGCGTTAAACAAGGGTTGATCTGACACCCGCAGTGTATTTTTGAGATGATTCGTAATTGCCAGCGGGCAGGTCGACGGATGGAACAGCGTCATCCTTTGAACATCCGAAGTGAGGGAAACTTGTTTTTGGTTGCACACGCGATGGCAAATTCGGCGCTCCGACTATCGGGCGGGCGCACGGACATGTGGCGAGCTTGGATTGGCTTTAACTTTAGCCACAGTCTTGGTGTGCTTCTGGTTGGAGGGCTGGCTCTCTGGGATGGGTTCAGAACCAAAACTGCTCCCAGTCGGCATCATCATGCCAGCGCTGACGCTGATTGGCTGCGCCTACGGGGTGCTCGCTCTGCTCTACTGGTTTCGCGTTCCTGCCATCGGCGTTGCCATTGGCACAGGCTGCTTCGCCGCCGCATGGGTTCTGTCACTAAGGTGACTCGCGAAGGGGATGGCATAATTCCAGCATCGTGGTCTCGATTTGGCAAGTCCCAACCTGTGGGGCAGATGGCAGGAGCATTTGAAACACCCACCCCTGTGTCACTCCGTCCGCCTCGCGTGTCTCAAGTACTGGTTAAGCACGTCGATCACCAGTCAAGCCGCGACCGCTTCTGCTGGTCGTTTCGCCGCTGGAACTTCGAGCAGTCTGCCGGACTTCACATCGTAAACGTAGCCGTAAATTGCTATGTTCTCTGGAACCAGCGGATGCTTCCGAATTCGCTCGACATCATCGCGCACGCTCTGTTCCTGATCACGGATGGTAAGCCACTCGACAAACTCTCCCTGGCGCGATCCAGGGCCCTTCCCGACATCCTGAAATCCTTCAGCGGTAAGGGTTGCCGTTTCCAGGCTGTTGGCCAGAAGTCCGCGCATCACCTCGTTGGTGAAGAACTTTGCCGTCACCTTGGGAAAGTATCTCCCTGCTTTCGGTTGCACGCCACAAAACACGTTGGCGGTACTGCCACGCCGGTACTCGCCATCCCGTCGCGCGATCCGTCCCGGTTGCATCGGGTGCGGAGGACGAACTTCCTGGTGCAGCACCACCGGCTTCTCGTCCACACAAACCACCGGTTCCTGCCCGTTCAGCGCCTTTTCGTAGACTGCCAAGATGTCCTCCATGCGCCGGATATATTCCTCATCCAGTTCCGGCACGCACCACATTTTTTTCCCGCCACGGCTTCAGGTCGTGGCTTTCCAGCAGTACCCGGATGGTCTCGCGTCCCACGCGCGGCACCAGTTTGCGTTTCACGACTTCTTCCGTCAGCAGGCGTACCGTCCACCGGGCGCAGCCTTCGGGGGGCGGCCCACAAACCAAAGCTACGATTCGTTGCCGATGCTGCACATCCAGCAAGGTTGCTTTCCCCGGTCGGGAGCGCTCGTACAGGGCACGCTCCAGCCCGCCTTGCCGAAACCGTTGGCTGGTCAGCCAGACCGTCTTCGGGGTTAAGGCCACGTTCTTGGCCACCTGCCGGACCGTTTGCCCCTCGGCCAGTTGCCGCAAGGCCAAAGCTCGCAGCACGGTGCGCACGGGCTGCAACCCACCCTGGAGCAAGCGCCGCAACTCCT
This sequence comes from Terriglobales bacterium, assembly GCA_051986135.1. Lineage (GTDB taxonomy): Bacteria > Acidobacteriota > Terriglobia > Terriglobales > Acidobacteriaceae > Gp1-AA122. Next base: position 5,409 of record JBPYDQ010000810.1, read on the forward strand.
GCTGTTTCTGCCGGGACAACCGAATCCGAGATCGCTCATTCATGTCCCAGCTATAAGCTCGGACACGGCATTCAACAAGTATCAATCTGTATTACTATTTATGCGGTCGCATTACTGGTCGTTCCAATTCCCGAAACGACTAGGGGCGCAAGGCGATGCCGCGCGCGAGAACTCCGTAGGTCAGAATCGATGCCCGGAACGCAGTCAGCGGCTTGACGGACATTTCCGAAGAGAGCAGACTTTTCTTATCCAACAATAGACACATGCCCCATCGTGCGTCGTTCGGGCGCTTCTCGCCCAACAACACACCACTCACCAACATGCTGAACCGGAAGGAGGTCAAAATGAAAAAGCTAATGTTGGTAGTTTTCATGCTCGGATTGTTCCCGTCCGTGATGGCTGTTGCCCAGGATACTGCGCAACCGGGCGCAATGAAGCAAGAGCCGACGAAGGCTGAGAAAGCCTCCACCAAGGCGGTCACTCTGTCAGGCAAGATCAGCGCCGACGGCAAGACGTTCGTCAGTGATAAGGACAATAAGACTTGGACGGTGATCAACCCGGAGGCCCTGAAGGGCCATGAGGGCCATGAGGTAACTGTGAAAGCCCACGTGGATGAAGCGAAGAACGAAATCCATGTTACTTCCGTCAAAATGGGCAAAGGCGAAATGAAAGAGACGAAGAAGGAAGAAACCAAGAAGTGATTTCATCGCGAGCAGTGTCTTTCAAGCCAGCACACATGCTGGCTTTTTTTTGTGCCCGGTTGCGGAAAACCGCACACTCACGACATTTCCAAACAGGTCCCTTTCCGCAAGAGCCTGCCGATCGGATCGTGGACAGCGCCCCAAGGAAGCTCTAGCCCGATCGTGTTCCAGTCCCCCAAGGAAGATCACGGCCACTGAGGTCTCCCCCGCTCAAATCTGTAGGGGGCAGCAGAAGTGATGCCGCCCGCTTGAACCCCCACTCCTCTTGGGCGTACTGTGGGCTCAGATAGGCGGAGGTGGCATATGGCCTTCGTTATTGCCGAACCTTGCATTGGGACAAAGGACACCGCCTGCGTCGATGCCTGTCCCGTCGATTGCATCCACCCGAAGAAGAACACGACGTACAACGACGCCCGTCCTGACTTCGATCAGGTTCCGCAGCTCTACATCGATCCCGTCGAGTGCATCGATTGTGGTGCCTGCGTGCCGGTCTGCCCGGTGTCCGCGATTTTTGCACTGGATGACCTGCCCGAAAAGTGGAAGGACTACACGGAGCTAAACGCGAGCTACGTCCAGGGCGGCAAATTCACACCCGAAGAGTACGCCAAGCACAGCGCAGCGAAGTAGGCGCCGCAAGACTGTGATGGTATCGGAACGCAGTTGGTGCTTGGAGATGAACGTGAATATCCAAAAGATTTCCGCAGTTACCCTTCGAGTGGCCAACATGCCCATCTCTATGCGGTTCTACAGAGATGTACTCGGCATGGAGGTCGTCTACGGGAAAGAAGATGGATATTTTTCCTCGCTCCGCACGAAAGATGGGAAAGACCCTATCCTCAATCTGGAACAGGGCAACCCCGCCACCCAATGGGGGCGGCTAATCTTCCATGTTTCCGACGTCGATCGATTCTGGGCCTATTTCCAAGAAAAGGGCTTCATCCGGAGAGTCCGCGCCATGCCTCGTGGGGCGAACGGTATTTCCACATGCGCGACCCAGGCGGTCATGAGCTCTCCTTTGCGCGTCCGATTTAGCAGTCTTGTAATAGCTGCATGAACTCGTCTGGGGTGAGGAGTAGCTTCCGAAGGTACTCGTGCAACATTCGTTGCCGCATGTTTTGTCCGGGATGGGGCTCCCGCAACGAAACAAGTCGCGGGTTACGGCTCGGGCTGGCAAACAATATTCCGGAACCTGCCTTGCGCTTCTGCGCACGATAACCGAGCTTGCGGAAGACGTGGACAAAACGTCTCCACAGGATCTGAGTCGGTAGTCCAGACATCACTTAGAATTAGAGCACACGCTTCCTCGGCAAACAAAGCAACCTATCGAATTGAACGGACAGCCAAAAGCTGTGGACATTGTGGTCAAGCCACAGACGGGAGGAGGTCCGATGGCGTACTACAAGGTTCGAATTGAAGTCTGGTGTGATTGGGACCCGGCGGCGAGCGAACTGGAGGAGATTGTCGAGAACATTCGTACAGCCGAGGCGATTTGTATCAAGCGCCAAGTGGTCGACGTCGTAGATCGTCCCCAAGATATCGAGGATGAAGACGCGATGCGCTTCTTCGGCGGAGAAGAGGGCGACGCCGATCTGAGCCAAGGATAGGCCAAATGCAATCGAGCGCGCGGATTACGTCGCGGCCTGACGGCGCAAATTGCGGGCAACTTATCCCAACGTCCTCGGCGTGCCTCTAGTTCTTGCGTTGCCAGCTCCACACGGGGTTGCCCTTCTCGTCTCGGAGGACCAGCGTGTCGTTCCCCCTCACGACTTCTCGGGCCAGGACAAGATCCGCTCCCTCTTGCTTGACTTTCGACCCGGTGAAAGCGATCTCATCTTTGCTGAAGCTCACGCCTATTTCATTCAGGAAGGAACTCGGGCAGAGATATACGTCAACGATTTCGGTCCCGATCTTCCCCAGCAAATGGGCAATCTCCTTCTCGCGTCCTTTCGGCGGGAGTTTCACTTCCTCGACCGTAGCCTTCAGCTTCGTCTCTGTGCGCAGGTCGTACTTTGGGCCGTTCGCGTCGTTTCCCCGAGTTTCCTGAGCGATCGCTGGGAACCAACAAGAGAGTGCGTGAAACGCAGATAGAAAAAACAGTGCCTTGAGAGTGTTCGGTGGGCCAGGTTGGGTGAATCTCGCATGGCTCCTCCTGGAGCCGCTGGAGACGAGGCCAGTCGCGCGGAAGTGTCTGTCAGCGAGAGATCCGCTTCCTGGTCTCCCGATTGTCTCGGGTCGGATGAAGCTAGCTCCGTGACCAACTCCATCGTACTCCCCTGCGCAGGACGGTCGTTGCGGATTCACTAGCTGCGGGGCAGCCGTTGCGCAGTCGATCGATTGCCGGGTGAACTGAAGGAGCCCGGTCTCACAGGATTTGAGAGAGTAGGCAGGGATGGTTGCGCGGCCCAGCCTGACACCGTTGCGCTTCGGTTGGGCCCAAGACAGAGGAAACGGTGAAAACTCTGTGCCGTCCTCACCCTGCCTGCAGCTAAAAAGCATAGCGCTGGTCGTCGCTGGGCTCAACCAACGTGAGGTGGGAAAGAAGAAGACAAAATGGTAGAGCCGCACCCATTCCCTGGTGGGGCTGTGTGCCACTGGGTGACCCAGGTCGCTTGGTCAATTTCCGTGGTGTGTCCAAAACGGGCAA
>JBPYDQ010000811.1:0-11443 GCA_051986135.1 Terriglobales bacterium
CGCATCCCAGAAAGGATTCGAGCCATGTCGGTAAACAGCTTTGGCACGCAGGCAACGCTGAAAGTGGGCGGCAAAGAGTACGAGATCTTCCGGCTATCAAAGCTCGACCAGCAGGGCATCTCCACCCGAGCCCTGCCCTATTCTCTGCGCATCTTGCTGGAAAATCTCCTACGAACCGAAGACGGGCGCAATGTCACCAAGGAAGAGATTCGCGCGCTCGCGGCGTGGAACAGTCAGACGAAACCCAGCAAGGAGATAGCATTCACGCCAAGCCGCGTGCTGCTGCAGGACTTCACGGGAGTACCCGCGGTCGTCGACCTGGCCGCCATGCGGGATGCAATGATGAAACTGGGGGGCGACCCGACACTAATCAATCCGCTGCAACCTGCGGAATTGGTGATCGATCACTCGGTGCAGGTGGATGAATTTGGCTCCCCGCAGGCGTTCGGATTGAATGCGGAACTCGAGTTCCAGCGCAATAAAGAGCGTTACCTGTTCCTGCGCTGGGGACAAATGGCATTCCGCAATCTCGCCATTGTCCCCCCCGACACTGGCATCGTGCACCAGGTAAATCTGGAATATCTGGCGCGGGTAGTCTTCGTAAGCGAGGGCAACGGGAAGCGGACGGCTTACCCCGACACGCTGGTCGGCACCGACTCGCATACCACCATGATCAATGGCCTGGGCGTGCTGGGGTGGGGGGTGGGCGGAATTGAAGCCGAGGCGGCAATGCTGGGCCAGCCGGTCTCGATGTTGATTCCCCTGGTGGTTGGCGTGCGATTAACCGGCACGCTGCGCGAAGGCGCCACTGCTACGGATCTAGTCCTCACCATCACCGAAATGTTGCGCAAGCACGGCGTAGTGGGCATGTTTGTCGAATTTTTCGGCCCCGGCCTAACCGAACTTCCGCTGGCAGATCGCGCCACTATTGCGAACATGTCGCCCGAATACGGCGCCACCTGTGGCATCTTCCCCATCGATCGCGAGACTCTTCGCTACCTGCATCTGAGCGGGCGGTCGGACGAACAGATCGCGCTGGTGGACGCCTATTGCCGCGAGCAGGGGCTGTTCCATGATGAGAAAACGCCGCCAGCCGAGTACTCGGAGTTGCTGACGTTGGACCTGGGTTCGGTTGAACCTAGCATTGCCGGTCCGAAACGCCCGCAAGACCGCGTGCCGCTATCGGAGGCCAAACGTTCTTTCCAGGACGCGCTGCCGTCCTTGCTCAAACCGAAAGCGGCTGCCAAAACAGCCGCTCCCGCCGCGCCAATGAACGCGATTACTGAAAAACAACTTGTCCGCTGGGAGGCCGAGGGGGGTAATCCGACAGCCGTGGGCGTCGAGGACCCCAGCGTCCGCGAGCATGTGCCGGCGGATGCGCGAAACGGGCTGCGCCATGGCAGCGTCGTGATCGCAGCTATCACCAGTTGTACCAACACCTCCAATCCCTCGGTCATGCTGGCCGCCGGACTGCTGGCCAAAAAAGCCGTGGAGCGCGGCTTGTCGGTTCCCCACTGGGTGAAGACGTCGCTCGCGCCCGGATCGAAAGTAGTTCGCGATTACCTGGACCGCGCCGGCCTCACTCCATACCTGGAGAAACTAAGATTTCATCTCGTGGGCTATGGCTGCACCACTTGCATTGGCAACTCCGGTCCGCTACCCGCCGAGGTTTCCGAGGCCGTAGAGGAGAAGAATCTGGTGGTCGCCTCCGTGCTCTCGGGCAATCGCAATTTTGAAGGGCGAATCAATTCTGAAGTGCGTGCCAACTATCTCATGTCGCCGCCATTGGTAGTAGCCTTCGCTCTGGCCGGGCGAATTGACATTGATTTGCGCCGCGATGCGCTCGGCAAAAGCAAGGATGGTAGTCCGGTATATCTTGCTGACCTTTGGCCGTCGGAACAGGAGGTAGAGCGCACGGTCGAGGCATCGATCGACTCCAGCATGTTCCGTAAGAGCTATGGCGAAGTGTTTCGGGGTGACGAACGTTGGCAATCGCTCAAGGTTCCGCGGGGCCAAACCTACGCTTGGGAAGACACTTCCACCTACATTCGGCGCGCACCGTATTTTGACCATATGCTGCTCGAACCTGCGCCAGTCGAAGACATTCGCGGTGCTCGCGTGCTGGCAGTGCTGGGCGATAGCGTGACCACGGACCACATCTCTCCCGCGGGAGCGATCAAGAAAGACAGTCCGGCAGGCAAGTATCTGAGCGAGCACGGGGTCAAGCCCGCCGACTTCAATTCCTATGGTTCACGCCGCGGTAATCATGAGGTCATGGTGCGTGGGACCTTTGCCAGCCCTCGCCTGCGCAACAAAATGGTTGCGCATCTGGAGGGCGGATTTACGCGCCATCTCCCCAATGGCGAGGAAATGACTATATTTGACGCTTCCGAAAAATATCTGGCCGAGCGCGTACCGCTCCTGGTCATCGCAGGAAAAGAATACGGATCGGGGTCCTCTCGTGATTGGGCGGCAAAAGGCCCACTGCTGCTGGGAGTTCGGGCAGTCATCGCGGAGAGCTACGAGCGCATTCACCGCTCGAACCTGGTTGGCATGGGAATTCTCCCGCTCGAATTTCTTCCCGGCCAGAGCGCCGATTCCGTCAAGCTCACCGGCAATGAGGTGTTCGAGATCAGCGGCATTCGCGAGGTCATCGAGAATTTTGGTCCAGGGCGGCAGGTCAACGTGCGTGCCCTGAACGAGAAGAAACGAGAATGCAAGGTTCGGGTGCGCATTGACACCCCGCAAGAAGCGCTGTATTACGCGAACGGCGGAATCCTGCAGTTTGTCATGCGGCAACTGCTGGCGGGAAAGCCGAATACGGTCGACCCCTAACTGGGCGCGCCTTGGTGTCCCCGCGTGGTCGAGCAGTTCTGATTCGCCATCGCAAAGGCGAAAGAAAATCAATAGGCCCGGGCGAATATTGCGATTCTAGTCGAATCCCTCCCGGTGTATACACATTTTCCCGCGCTGGCTGGCTGATCGAGCGGAATCACGCGAATGGTAGCCCCGGTCTCTTCCTGGATGGTCTCTTCGTCCTGCCGCGTACCGGCCCAATAGGCGCGGACGAATCCCTGTTCTACCCGCTCTCTCAATTCCTCATAATTTGCCGCTTCGTAAGTGTGCGCGTCGCGGAACTTCAAAGCACGGTCGTAGAGCGATTGCTGAATGTTGGCGAGCAGATCTTCCAGGTGGTGGGCGAGGCCTTGTTGCGGAACCAAGGACTTACCTGGCTTGCCGGGCACATCACGACGGGCAACGCCCACCGTAGCAGGGTCGATGTCCTTCGGCCCAATTTCCACGCGCACGGGAACTCCCTTCAGCTCCCATTCGTTGAACTTGTATCCCGGACTAAACTGGTCGCGGGCATCAACCTTGAAGCGAAATTTGCCCTTCCAATCAGCGGTTAGACGGTGGATCGCTTCCAGCACGCGAGCGCGTTCTGCTTCGGTCTTGAAAATTGGGACTACCACTACCTGCAGCGGCGCAATGCGCGGCGGCAAAACCAAGCCTTCATCATCGGAATGCGCCATGATCAGCGCACCGATAAGCCGCGTGCTTACCCCCCAGCTGGTGGTCCAGGCGTGCTGCAACTGGTTATTCTGGTCGGTGTAGGTAATATCGAAAGCCTTGGCAAAATTTTGACCGAGGTTATGCGACGTGCCCGCCTGCAGCGCGCGGCCGTCCTGCATCATAGCTTCGATCGCGTAGGAACGCAGCGCGCCCGCGAACTGCTCCTTTTCAGTCTTGAGTCCCCTGAGCACCGGCAAAGCCATTTCTTTTTCGACGAAGTCCGCGTAAACCTCGTCGAGGATCAGCAGCGTCTCGCGTTCGGCATCTCGTTCGCTCGCGTGAACCGTATGCCCTTCCTGCCAGAGAAACTCGGTAGTCCGCAGAAATGGGCGGGTGCGCATCTCCCAGCGCAGGACATTGGCCCACTGATTAATCAGCAACGGCAGATCGCGCCAGCTGCGAACCCATTTGGCATAAAAGTAACCGATGATCGTCTCTGAGGTGGGACGGATCACATACGGTTCGGTGAGTTTTTCGCCGCCCGCATGCGTGACCTCCGCAACTTCAGGCGCAAAACCTTCTACGTGCTCGGCTTCTTTCATCAAGAAGCTCTTGGGAATGAGAAGGGGGAAATAAGCGTTCTGGTGGCCGGTAGCTTTGATGCGCAGGTCGAGTCCGGACTGGATCGCCTCCCACAAAGCGTAACCGGTAGGCTTGAACACGATGCAGCCGCGGACCACCTCGGCATAGTCGGCCAGATCGGCGCCGCGCACGATATCGAGATACCACTGGGCGTAGTCTTCGGAACGAGGAGTGATTCCTGCTTTGGGCATTTTGGTTTAGCGCCCCTAAGGGGCAAACAAGGATTGTAAAGGGCGAGTGCGGTCTACGTCACACTGCCCGGTCGCGGGCGAATTCCTACCCTGCACGCCAGAGAAAGGAACCGGCCGTCATGATCCTATTGTCTCGGTGCCCGGGATGGTCTCGTGTGGTCGAAAGGGGTGGCGAACCCGGCTGCTATAATCAAGCAGTTGAACACATGACGACCAAGCGATTGCTGCGCTCGACGACAGTGCTGTCCGTGCGGCGCGGCGGCCAGGTAGTGCTCGCCGGTGATGGCCAGGTAACGCTCGGGGAATCGGTGATCAAGCACACCGCTCGAAAAATCCGCAGACTCTATCAGGACAAGATCCTGGCGGGGTTCGCCGGTTCGACCGCCGATGCCTTCTCTCTGTTCAGCCGGTTCGAATCAAAGCTGGAGCAGTATCACGGCAATATCGGCCGAGCGGCCGTGGAATTAGCCAAAGATTGGCGCACCGACAAGTACTTGCGGCATCTGGAAGCGTTGCTGTTAGTGTGCGATAGAGAGCAGACCTTTCTGTTGAGCGGTCAGGGCGACGTGATTGAGCCGGACGCCGGCATTGCCGCCATCGGCAGCGGCGGCCCCTATGCCCAGGCGGCGGCGCAAGCTCTCGCGGATCACACCCAGCTCTCAGCCCGCCAAATTGCCGAACAAGCGATGAAGATTGCTGGCAAGATGTGCATCTATACGAATGAGAATGTGACGTTCGAAGAACTCTAACCCCCGGTCGTTGGCCAGACCATTCCACGCGAAAAAAGTTTGGCCAACAACCAACGACTGACGACCAACAATGATTTTATGGCCATTTATTTACCTGGAACTGCTGAAGAAGAACAGATTTCGCTCGATGAGCTGACGCCACGCGAAATTGTGTCCGAGCTCGACAAGTATGTGGTCGGGCAGAATGACGCGAAGCGCGCCGTCGCCATCGCCCTCCGCAACCGCATGCGCCGCCAGAAGCTGGCACCGGACCTTGCCGAAGAGATCATCCCCAAGAACATCATCATGATCGGCCCCACGGGCGTGGGCAAGACCGAGATTGCACGTCGCCTGGCGAAGCTTGCCAATTCACCCTTTCTCAAGGTGGAGGCGTCGAAATTCACCGAGGTCGGATACGTTGGGCGGGATGTCGAGTCGATGATTCGCGACCTGGTCGAGATCGCCATCGATATGGTGCGTGAAGAGAAGCTGGAGGATGTGTCCGATAAGGCGGAATTGAACGCCGAGGAGCGGCTGCTCGATTTATTGCTGCCCCCCACACCGCCGGCTGCGCGCCCGTCGGATACCACCAGCGGCGGGGTTGTTCTCGATGGATCTAGCGCGGTGACCGAGTCGCACTCACGTACCCGCGAGAAACTCCGTCAACAACTGCGTGAGGGCAAGCTCGACGAGCGCATGGTCGACATCGAAACCCGCGAAAAGTCCTTCCCCGCCTTCGAGATCGTCTCCAGTCAGGGCGTCGAGGAGATGGATATCAATGTCAAGGACATGCTGCCCAACATTTTCGGACAGCGCACTAAGAAGCGGAAGATGAAGGTCAGCGAAGCATTCGAATACCTGATTCAAGAAGAAGAGCAGCGCCTGATCGACATGGATCAGGTCACGCGCATGGCGATCGAGCGGGTCGAGAATTCCGGAATTGTTTTCCTTGACGAGATTGACAAAATTGCCGGCCGCGAGAGTGGCCATGGTCCGGACGTCTCGCGCGAAGGCGTACAGCGTGACATTTTACCCATCGTGGAAGGCACTACGGTAAACACCCGCTATGGCATGGTACGGACGGATCACATTCTGTTCATTGCCGCCGGGGCATTTCACGTATCCAAACCGAGCGATTTGATTCCCGAACTGCAGGGTCGATTTCCAATCCGAGTCGAACTGCAGTCGCTCACCATGGAAGACTTCATTCGGATTCTCACGGAGCCAAAGTCATCTCTGGTAAAGCAGTACACGGCGCTGCTGGAAACCGAGGGCGTGAGGCTCGCGTTCACCCGCGAAGCCTTGGATGAGGTAGCCCGTTTCGCATTTCGCGTCAACGAGGGCACCGAGAACATCGGGGCCCGGCGCCTGCATACCATCATGGAACGCGTGTTGGATGAGATCAGCTTCGATGCCCCCGAGAAAAAGGGGCAACAAATTACAGTGGATGGCGATTATGTCCGCAAGATGTTAACCGACATCGTCAAGGACCAGGATTTGTCTCGCTATATCCTCTGACTCCCGGTATCGCGACCAGGCTGAGCCGGTTTTTTACCTGGGTTTATTCCCCGGCTATTTTAGTTCCGGATTTGCCCAGCTCGACCCCCGCGCGTCTCGGCGCCCGTCAAGCCACGGAATCTTTTGGTCTTTTGTCGCGAAACAAGGGACAGGGAGCAAGGAGGAACCCTACTCTTCTCAAGTGATCATTTGGGAGGATTTTGCTGCTTCTTCTTGCCTCCGAGTATCCCCATAAGCTGCTGTACTGCATTCTGCTGAGCCGATTGCCCTGGTTGCTGCGCCGGCTGATTTTGGCCCGGCATCTGTCCGGCATTCTTGCCGAGCAATCCGCCGAGCAAGCCTCCTACAACGCCCCCGGGATTCGTGCTGTTGGGAATCAAATTCTTCAATCGCATTTGCGTCATCTGCTGCACGTCGGGGGCAAAAATCGGGTGCTGTGCCGTACCGGTCACCAGCACCGGAATCGCCAGTTCGCCCTGGTTGTTGGCAAGGGCTGTCTTCATAAATCCCCCGATGCCGGTGCCGCCGACGGCCTGACTAAATCTGGAGTTCAAAACCGCCGTCAGGTGCATGTTCAGCGCGTTATTTGCCAGGTTTTCCGTGCCAACAGCGGCGATGCTGCCGATGTCCAGCTTGGCTTCAAGATTATTGGTCTGGGCCACTCCATTTTTAACGACAATATTACCGGTCAGAGGCGACACGTCCGTGTATCCCTTGGCTGCCTCGGTCTTGTTCAGAAACCCGGCAATGCCCCCGAGTTCATGGCCGAGGTCGACACCCGTGTAGCGCAGGTTGGCGATGTTCAGAGTCGTGGTGCCGTTGAGCGCGCGCATGATGGACTCCGAGTTGAGGGACTTCAACGGACCAATCGCGTGCATATCGAGATTAATGGTCCCGTTCCCACTGATTTTGTCCAACCCCTTTATCCCGTAAGCCCTCGCCATGGACAGGACATTCTGTAACTGCGCATTCGGCGCCTTGACCGTGGCATTCACCGTCGGATTGTTAGAGAGGTACTGCTGCAAAGTGAACTCGGTGTTCACGGTTGTGCCGCCGGAGACCACTTGGAATGGAGCGGATTGAATTTGTGTCGGCGTCAGGTGCAGATTGACGGATTGGATTTCGACCGGTTCAGCGATGTCCTTGCCGGTCATCTGGAGATTTTGGGCGGTAATAGTTCCGTTTAAAGCCGGCTTCGCCACCGAGCCCCTTGCCTCGACGTCGGCGTTTACAATGCCCGTAACATTCGTACCAGGCGCCAGCGCGACGCCGCTCGCCGCCGCCAGCTTCGCCAGTTCCGTCATGGTCACGTTGTGGGCTTTCAGATTCAGATCGATCTGTGCCGGGGTGGGCTTCATATTCACGCTTCCCGTGACCAGGAATGGTGCCGGCCCCAGCTTTACGTTGCCACTGCGAATGGTCAGCAGACTGTTGGCGACGTCGTGACTGAGGTCATAATCTGCCGTGATGGGATACCCCAGTTCATTCCCCTTGAGCCTCACGTTCTGAATACTGGTGAGACCCTTGGCGGAGATTGTGCCCGCGGCGCTGTGGATGTCGGTTTGACCCGTAATGGTTCCGTCCGTTCCCGTCAACGCTTCCGAATTGAGGAATTTCGCGAGACCGGAAATTCCGACCTGCCTCAAGTCGAGCGTGCCCTGAAACGGAGTGGCTGCAGGATCGTTCCGCACAAGCGGACCACCTTTGCCCTCGAGCCGAACCTCCTGAGTTCCGGGACCAGGCAGGTCGACCGCGGCATCAAGCGTGAAAGGTTCGCCGGGAGTAAAGTTCGTGAGGGTTACATCAATATGGTCGTACACACTAGGCTGCGGGCTGGTTTCGAGGTCTGTCAGCGCAACCTGCCCATCCTGAATGACGAGTTTACCCAGCGAGAACTGCTGCGCGCTGGACGGCTGGCCGCTCGGCGAAGGCTCAGGTGATGGCTGGCTAGGGCTTCCGATGGATGCAAAGTTCCACACACCCTGCCGGTTCTTGATCAGATCCACCGCCGGACGCTCCAGGGTCAAAGAATCGACCTCGATGTCTTTGTGCAGCAGCGGCAGCAACTTTACCGAGACATCCAGCCGCTCGGCCTGCACAAATGGCTTTTGACGATTGAACCGGGGATCATCGGCGACCGAGACACTTTCGACCTCAAAACGCGGAGGAAAGATGCCCAGGCGCATGTCGCCCAAGCTGACTTGTCGTCCCAGGTGTTTCTCGAGTTCGGACTGGATCATCCCGTGATACTGATTGACATTGAAGGTTGCAGCAAAGATCAGCACCGCAACCAGCAACACCAGAACGATAATGCCAACGATTACCAAGGCCTTCCGCATGACCCACCTGTCCTTCTCCCAGTTGGATGAGCAATGCCTGCCGGAGTTTGGGAGCTCTGGCCTGCAATTTGGCTGTGGATACGGTTCGCGTCTCCCACCGCCAGTGTCCGAGCTCGACAGCTTCGAACCTGAGGGACCGAATGACTAACCTCCCACGTTCGAGCGGCAAGTTTCAGCTCGAGCAAGGCCTCGTGGCCGTTGCCATTGGGTATATACTTCCAAGCACGGGGCGAGAGCACTGCCCCCGAGTTCCTGCCGCACCGAAGATGGTTCCTAACGTAAACGCAAAGGCCGAATACTCCTCCCGCCAGGTAGCTTGGGCTGTATTCGCATTGGCGGTTGCGTTGCTTGCCATTATCGGCATTCTGGCCTACCGCGCCACCAAGCGCTTGGTAGCCAGCGAACAGTTGGTATCACGCACCCGCGAGATACAGACTCTGCTTGAAGATATCAGCTCTGACGTTCTACAAGCCAGCAATGCTCGTCGTGGGTACATCATCACCGGCTCCGACGCCGACTTGGCGGCGTACAGCGCCGTCGGGCGCGATCTGCCGGCCAAGCTAAAGCGCCTCCAGTCTATTACCGCCGACAATGTTAGTCAGCAGCAACGTTGCACTACGCTGATCGCGCTCATTCATGATGAGCTCAGCTTGAGTGAAGACTCCATCGACCAGCGTAAGGGCGCGCACCAGAATAAATTGCGGCAGATCGAGATTACACGCGCCGGCAGCGCCATGATTGATCAGGTCTTCGCGGTCATCGGGCAGATGAAAATGGAAGAGGAACGTCTGCTCGAGGAGAGGCGGACACAAGCCAATGCCGACTACCGGCACACCATTATGGTCCTTGCCGCCGCTTCCATCGTGGCTATTTTCATAATCTTCATAAATTTTTATCAGTTGCACCGAGAACTGCGGGAGCGGGAACGGGCGGAGCAATTAGCCAGCCAGAGCGCGCAGCTGATCAATGCTTTCTTTTCCTCGTCGACCGTTGGCTTCGCCATCGTTGACTCCGAGCTTCGTTGTCAGCGTGTAAACACGATCCTTGCCCAAATGGCAGGCCTTCAACCGGAGACTATGGTAGCTACCCCGGTGGGCGGGCTTTTTGGCGATCAAAAAGAAGCCATGGAATTGTTGTTCCGTGAAGTGATCCAGAGCGGCGAGGCGATCCTCGACCGCACCATCACGCTTCAGGTTCCAGGCAGCGACGAATTGCGCCACTGGACGCTCAACTGCTTTCCCCTTCGTGATGAACAAGGTCAGGTCACTCGGCTTGGCAGCATTGTCCTGGACGTAACCGCCCGCCGCAATGCCGAATCGGCATATCGGCGTCTGAGCAGCCGCCTGCTGCGCCTGCAGGATGAGGAACGGCGCCGCATTGCGCGTGAAATGCACGACAGCTTGGGCCAGTACCTTACCGCGCTGAAGATCAATCTGGAAGTTGCCGGAGCGAGTCGGGAAGAGCAAAAGGCAGATCTGCTGGCGGAATGTATCCAACTGGCCAACAGCTGTCTCACCGAGACGCGCACGCTCTCACACCTGCTGCACCCACCGCTGCTCGACGAAGCGGGTTTGGCATCCGCCGTACGCTGGTATGTCACCGGATTTGCCGAGCGCAGCGGGATCAAGGTAAACCTGGATATGCCGGCCGATTTCGCCCGCCTGCCGGTGCCGATCGAAACAGCACTTTTCCGGGTATTGCAGGAGAGCCTGACCAATATTCACCGCCACGCTCGCAGCCCCGCCGCCGACATCCACGTGCACGTTGATGACGGCCACGTGAAGCTGGAAGTTCGAGACTACGGGGCCGGCATTCCAACACACATCCTGAAGCGGTTTCGCCAATCAGGAACTACCGGCGTGGGCTTGGCCGGAATGCGTGAGCGTATTTACGAACTGGGCGGACAGTTGGATATTCGCGCCGAGACACAGGGTACGACTGTGAGTGCGTGCATTCCTATTCAGGCGGACGCATCTCAAAACAGCGCCGCTGAGTCCGCCGCATGACAGCCTTTTAGTCGCCGCCCAAACTAGCTGCGCTGTCCTCTGTTAGCACCCATGCCTCGGGATCGAGTCGCGAAAAGCTGGTCGCACCTGATCGAGCTGCTTTATGCCGGCTCCTGGTTCGAGCCGCTCCAGCGGTTTCGCTCCCCCTTCGTATTTCGTGGTTCGCCCATCGTGACCTTCGATCTGCGCTCCAGCTTGCTGCGCCTGGCTCGTGGTCCGGCCGAAGCACGACAATTGGAACCGCACTTATTGCGCAGTTTTCGCAAATACGCCCAAACCACCGCCATCGGGGGTGAGTCCACCTGGAAGTGGCTCGCGCTGGCGCAGCATCATGGTCTCCCTACACGGCTCGTAGATTGGACGTGGTCGCCGCTGGTCGCGCTCCACTTCGCCACCGCCGACATGACTCGCTACCGCGAGGAGGGCATGGTTCTCACGGTCGACTCTTTCAAAGCCCGGGATTTTCTCCCCCCCAAGGTCAGGACGATTATTAGCCGAGAAGCTAC
>JBPYDQ010000812.1:0-10372 GCA_051986135.1 Terriglobales bacterium
ATACATCCCATGTCCAGCACACAGCTCACCTCCAGTGAGCTCTGGCGCTCTGATGCTTAGTTCTTCGAGCAACCGCCACCCTTTTCTTGCAATCGGCAAGCCCAGACTGACCTTGGCGCGCCACCACCTTTCCCAGCCCATCAAGTCGTCCTCGATGCGGAGGAGCCTGCCTGAAAGGGGGCCTCGGGCTTGAAATTGCGCCAACCACCGCGCGCAACGCTCAACTGCAGACAAGCGATCGGGGTCACTCGGATCGACGATGGGCGACCGAGCACGTTTGCCCGGGACTTTTTCATAGAACAGCAGATGCAATGGCTGCACATACGCCAACGGCCGCGCGACCGAGAATGCGTCTTCTGCCCCGAATCCAGACCGTTGGATTTCTTGCATGGCATGATAGACATCAATGCGATCTTCGGCATACACCTTCCCGATGAGTTCTTGCCTACCGCTCGCCGCCTTCAGTGCAATTTCAAAGGTGCACCGGCTCGCTCTGTGCCACTTCAGCACGCGGAGGCGCACCTTCTGCGACGTGTCCCACTGGCCTTCCAGAACCACCTTGAGCTGCCGTGTCAACTCAGCCGGGTCAAGAGCTGCAGTGAGAGTCGGAATCGCTGGATCAGTGTCGCCGTCAGCTAACTTGCTCATCGGGCAATCTCCCTCACTCCTGCGACATGGAGTCCTTCTCGCAGCAAAAGTTCAATGCCCTCCCGGAGGGTACAAACTGGACGGTTCACTTCATATTTCGCGAGCTTTAAACAAGTAAAAGCGCGGTACCAGGGGAGATTTGCCCTAACCTTGAACGGGCTCAGAGTCTCGTAAGTCCGGAGAAACATTTCCGCCTCGGCATCAAGGGCGTGAATCGACTCGAAGTATTTGAACGCCAGGCGTTGCAGAGAGACCAAGAATCGAGCCACGTCGCGACAGGGATCGGCTAGATCGTAAGTGTCCCAGTCGAGTACGATCGTCCGAGCTTGTGCAAGAATGATCTGATTGCAGTTATAACTACCATGACCGGGGCATGTGATCATTCGCCGGGAAGCCAAAGGAGCTCCCTGTTCCAGATGTTCGGACAATTGCCCGGCCAGGCTCGCATAGGGCTCACCCAATGTTCCGATTCGGCAAGACCACCGCTGTATGGATTCCATGTCTCTGGCAGAATCGACGACCATCCCGGACCGTGGGGCAGTGGTGTGGTACTTGACGAGCCACTCCGCGCATCGTATGCAGGCTCGCTCACGTTCGCATCGGCTGCCGGTCAAGAACACTTGCTTGGCGCGAAGACCCGAAACTTTTTCTTGTAACAACAACCGCAATTCGGGAACATAAGCCAGTGGTCTCGGGATGGCGTACGCCCCTCCGAGATCGAACCCGCTTTCCATGATTTCAACCATGGTGCGATACACGTCGGAGCGATCGTTCGCATAGACTTTGCCGACCACATCTCCCCTTCCTTCGGCTGTCTCCCAAACAATTTCGAACGTGCAACGGCTTCCTGGATGGTGCTTCAGGATTTGCAACCGAACTGCTTTTCGGGGAACGTCTGGCCCGACGTGCCTTCCGACCGTATCCGCGTCGAGTACAGCAGTCAGCGTCGGAATTCCTGGATCGCTAACCGCGAGTGATTCGATGGGATATTGCCCCACGACCATCGCTCTACGTCCCTACCTCGATTGTTCGCAGCCCTTCATCGAGCGTCGCCTCTGCCCTCTGGCGCCATCCGCCAATTCGTTTGTGGACGTCGTGTTTCGCATGCTCCAAACAAATAGCCGCCTTTTGGAAAACTAGATTAGCTGTCTCTGGGGGCCGCAGGGCAGCCGCGTAAGCACTAAGAAATATTCCCGCCGCCTCATCGAGTGCCCGTATCGATCCTAAAGACCGCAACGCCAGTCGTTTCAGTCCGACCATGAAGCGGGCTACGTCGCGGGTGGGATCTGCCATAGCGTAGTTGTCCCAATCGACTGTGACGGTGCATTTTTGTCCCAAGATCAGCTGGTGATGAGTAAAATCGCCGTGGGTGATGCACGTGTCGGCCACCTGCAGGGTTGAGGCAATTTCCAACTGCCTGAACAGTACGCCCGCCTTGCCAGCGAAGGGTTCGCCAAGCGATTCAAGGCGGCGGTACCATTGATCGATTGCCAAAGGGCGCATCCCGAGCCTGAGACCTGCTGCCAGACGGGGAGCAATCGAATGGAATTTTGCTAGCCAACGACCGCAATTCACCGCAGCGCATTCCCGTTTGGCCTCATCATTCAGCAAAAACAACTCCGTAGCCGGCTGACCTTCGACTTTCTCCTGGATCAAGAGTTGCAGCGGTTGCAGGTAAGCTGCGGCTTGAGGGATTGAGTATTCCGCAGCGCGCTCCATGCCGGCCGCGCGAATTTCCTGCATCAAGTTGTATACGTCTGAGCGATCTCTTGCGTAGGCCTTCCCGATCAGTCCAACGGGACCGTTCGTGGTGTGCAACCTGATCTCTAGGACACACCTCTTCCCTGGGTGATGACGAAGCACGCGTACCTGGATGTCGGTCGGGTCTCGGTTCTGCCAACGCAGCGTGGCGCCTAGATGCTGACTTAGTTCTACCGGATTTGAGACGCTCTTAAGCGCCGGAATCGACGGATCGTCAAAGGAATTTATGGATACCGCTGCAGGAGTCGTCATCGCGCACAGGAAGCAAACAGGTCCATCAGATTCTCGGCGCTGCGATCGATGGAGAACTTTTCTTCGACCTTGACGCGAGCATTGGCGGCCAGGCGTTCGCGCAGTTCAGGATCCGCCAAGAGCCTTTTGAGCGCCCCAGAAAGCGCCACCGGGTCACCCGCAGGGACGAGCAGACCATCGCATTCCGACTCGATCAATTCAGGAATGCCGGCGACAGCCGTGGATACTACGGGTATACCGCTGGCCATTGCCTCGAGGAGAACGTTGGGAAGCCCGTCACGGTCCCCATCGGAAGCCACAACGCAGGGAAGCACAAAGACGCAAGCACGATCGTATGCTAGTATCACTTCTTCGTGTGGCTGCGCGCCCATCAGTATCACGCAGTCCTGCAAGTTGCGGTCGGCGATCAGGGCCTCAAGAACCTTGCGCTGTTCACCCTCACCGATGATCTGAACGCGGAAAGGTAGACCTTGCTCGCGCAACAGATCCGCGGCTAAGAGCAGGTCCCTCAGCCCCTTTTTCTCGACGAGACGGGCTACCGCTAGTATGATCGGGGGCTGTGGTCCAGAGCGACGAGTACCCCGAAACTTAAATTCAGAGAGGTCCACTCCGTAATTGACACGCCTCAGTTTTCCATTGAGGTCCGGCTTCAGCTTACACAGGTAACGTTCGTTGTAATCGCTGACCGTGACCACGGCTCGGGCATTATCCATTTCCACCTGCAACAGTTCTGGAGATGTGTCCGCGAAGATATCCCTCGCGTGAGCAGTGAACGTGTAGGGCACCCGAGCGAGTTGGTGAGTAAACATAGCAACTAGCGTTGGAGCAGTTGTGAAATGGGCGTGAAGGTGAGTAATCCCCTCCCGGCGAATCAGGTCCGCCAAATAGCCAGCCTGAACAAAACGCCACAGGACGTCCGGCCGTCCAAAGCGCAGAGCGTGCGCCAGAGCTCTAAGATACCGAGCTGGTGCAGCTCGAGCCGTACGCAAGTTGGCAGAGAGGATTGGTCCAACACGACGCCGAACGTTGAGGTAGGTAATCGGTGCCCGAACCTTCCTTACCTTGGCGTGGACTGGCTCAGCACGCGGCGACTTGGTCGAGAAGACCCGGAGAGGCAGCCCACGGCGCTCCAACGCGAGAATCTCATTAAGGACGAACGTCTGCGATAAACGCGGCCAGGTGCTGACGACGTAACCCACTTTCGGCTGGAGCTCAGGCTGATACGGCATAACTTCCTTTAGTAAGAACCTCCAGCAGTCGATTGACAGCTTGTGTCGCACCGTCCATCGCAATGGCTCCCTGGGGATGCGGGTAGTCCGTTCGCTCCAAATCTTGCACCAGCCGCTCCGCCATCTGCTCTGGAGAAACGTCTGCTGGGTTGAATACATCAATAAGGCCGCGCTGGGCGAGCAAGCCAGCTCGTGTGCTTTGCTCCGCGCTCGGTCCACTGCGAGGCACGACCAGCGCCTTTTTTCTCAAGTACAGCACTTCAGATAGGGTGTTGTAGCCGGCCATACACACCACCAAGTCGGCGGCAGCGATGCAACTCGTACTGTCATCCACATAGGGCACGATGCGAATGGGCAAACCTCGCCCCTCAGCGGCGAGGTGGTGTTCAAATTCGGGCGGGGCATTCACGCCGACCGCCATCAACGTTGCAAAGTCCGCACGAGGCCCCAAAAGTCGAACGGCCCGGATGTAAGTCCGCATGAGCAGCTGGCCATCCCCCCCTCCACCTGCTGAAACAAAAACTAAACGACGTTTGCGCAAGCGGGCCGCCTGCCGTACCTCGTTTGCGCGCTTAACTACGTCCTGCTTGACCACATAGCCGCAGTAGGCAGTGCTCCATGCCAGTGTGGGCAAATGATAAGTGGAGCAAGTGCTGAACAGTTCCCTGCTACCATAGATCAGGATCCGATCGTAGTAACAACGCAACGCATCGTACGCCCCCTCACATTCCCAGACATGTCGGGTCACTTCAGGTGCATCGAGAATATCTCGGAGGCCGAGAACCACGCAGGAGTCGGGTTGGGCCGCCTTGAGCGCTTTGATCGCGGGCAACAGTTCCCCTTGTGCACCGGCGGGCATGTGATCCACCAGCAGCAGGTCCGGATGAAAATCCAGAAGTGCGTTCCGCAACAGATCAGCACGCAAGTGAACCAGCTCTTTTTCATCAATGTGCAGGCGAGTGGCTTCCCAACACCCTGCACTAACCTTACGTATGGATGGAAGCTTGACGTAGTCCATTCGCTCCGGCAGTTTAAAAAATGGTGCAACCGGCGAATCGGCAAACAGCAGTACGTTACTCTCTTTGCTCGCGGCAAGAAGCGCGCCCCCGATAAGGATGTTTCGGCGCAAATGACCTAGCCCCAAGCTGTCTTGCGAATAAATAGATACGCGAAAACAAGTTGTCATCTAGCACCTCGCTCTTGCTGCCAGTCTTCCTCAAAAACGATAGTGGAGCGTCGATAACCGCCTGGACACCATCTGTCGCACGCTAGAAGTGATTCCCAAGCAGAATCTGCATGAACCATCGGTTGTGATTTGCCTGCTCCTCTTGCCCGAAGCTAGCTACGTGAGGCAAGAGCAGGACTAAGAGGGGGACGATATCTCTTCCACCGTAAATCCATCGACCCGGATGGCAACTGAACGTTCGATCATTTCCACTGCGATGACCAAACTTCGATCTCGTGGAGGATTAGAACCGTGTCAGGTTCCCTTGGGGTCTTAACCACTACACGCGCGCCGAGGGGGCTGACGTTTTCCGTGATGGCGTTCTCCGCTAATCCCGGCTCTCGCAGGTCATGGAGACTTACAGCGACTGCAAGGCGCACCCGCTTTCCGAGAGCGTCCCAGCAGACCCGTTGTTCCTCGTCCTCGGTCAGATAGCATTAGCATCTATCAGTCTGGACGAGTGTCCTTTAAGACAGGGAAGATCCCCACTTTTCGCGATCACATCGACGCCTTTGAGACCACTGTATCTAAGGGATCAAATTTGGCCGAAAATATCGGAGTGACACGGCGAATTCTTCTAGATCATACGAGCCGTATCGGGCAGGCACTCCAGGTCTTCAGCCCGCAATTCTATTGCCGTAGAGCGCCGGATGAAATCCACGGAAACGATGATCCGCGTCCGACTGTTTTGGCGCACCACAACTCCTTCGAGACCTTGCAGTGGGCCGGCTATAATGCGTATGCGCCTCCCGGCTGCAAGGTACGGGCAGGGCTCGGATTGTCGTAGTTGAAGCGCAGCCCGGAGACCTGCAATTTCCTCGTCCGGAACCGCTACAGGCACACCCTGAGAGGTCACGATGTGGACCACACTAGCGACCTCGAGTACACGCATGCGCTCGGCGGCGGAGATGCGAACAAACAGGTAGTTGGGGAAGAGCGGCAACTCTGCATGCGCCCGACGGTTTTTCCAGTAGCGAACTGCGTGATAGAGGGGCAGAAACGATTCAACCGACCTTAGAGCCAGATGTCTGGCGACAACTTTCTCGTGCCTGGCAACGACGTATGCCACATACCAGTGGGCTTCGAACTGAAGCGGTAGAGGCGTCCCGTGGCCGCCAATGAAGGGTTGCGGTGCTTGTGTCATGTGGGGTTGATTCTTGTAGTTGGACTGATATAGCTTCGCCACCTCAACTGCAAACGGAGTCGAGATAGGCCCTTCACTTGCGCCCGTCACGCACGGCGATGCAGCCTACAAACACGCGCGGCCAATGCAGTGGCTCGGGACGAGCGGTAAACAACCAAGACAGCCACGGTGTGTGTGACACCGTGATGAATGTTGTGTGACACCGTGATGAATGTTGTGTGACACCGTGATGAATGTTCTGTGACACCGTGATGAATGTCAATCGGGTTCATGATGTATCTAGAGATAGGGGAAGAAATGGAGGTGGTTGTCAGTAAAACCATGTACCCGCGGGTCCTCAAAACGTCGTGCATCCGCAAATACAGTGACATAGCGACGGACTCGACGGGCAGCAGTTCGATATGATTCTCGCCATGATCGTGTGGCTCCGGCATCTGCTGGGTTGTCTGGTTAACGCCTTCCGTTCCCGCCAGGATCTCATCCTCGAGAATCTAGCCCTCCGGCAGCAGCTACTCACGTACAACAGATGGGAATCGTTCGCTGGAATCAGCCGATGCAGCCTCCGCTTGCGATCCAGAAGCAGCCGGGAGCGTAGATCAATGCCATTCAGCCACATAAGATCGAACGCGCAATAGCGAGGCTCGCCACGACGGGCCATCAGATCGAAGAAGTTCGAGCGGCCTTTCTCATCCAGCACTACGATCTCACCATCCAGAATGACGCGGTGTCCCTTCAGACAGCGCAGGACCTGCTTGAGGAGCGGATCAAACTGATGGAACTTCTTTCCCTTGCGCGACACCAGCCAAGCATGGTCGCGGTCGACATACAGGATCCCGCGAAAGCCGTCGTGCTTCAACTCAAAGACCCAGTTGGGATGACCGATCGGCTCCTTTACGGACGTTAAAGGGGGATGGGGAAATCTGCGGCAACATCAACATCGGTTGCCTTCCTTTTACTAGCGCCCCGTGCCCATCAGCCCGGCCACGGTGCAACGCTCATGGTGGGGCGCGATTGATGCGGCTTGAGACTAAGATGTGTCGGGCGTGAGCACCCCAGTGCCATTGACTGTCACAGGATTTGGGAGCAGGATTACTCCTCTTTTCTTTACTGTTGGCAGTTTTCCTGGATGGCACATCAAAGCCTTTTCCGGGCGCATGGGGCCGAACCCAAGGAACAAGCAGACCGGTCCACAGGGTCAGGAAGTCATCCTACGGCTCGTCGGACCTGGCGAGCCTCTTTGTCTGGAGTGCCTTCCGAAATACACCCACTGCTCAAAGGATCGGGAGCAGAGAGCCGTTCTCTAGCAACGAGGAGTATCGAATTTTCCGCCCCGGCCTGGCCAACGAGTATATGAGCGTGACTGACTTGGACTGTGTCGTGAGTTGTCGGCGCCTGGTGCAGAGCGAGGCCATTCTCGCTGGCGGCTCGTCGGCGCGGAGTGCTTATCGGAGGTAGAACAGGTGAAGGAGCGGATACCCCGCGGCGCAACTTGCGTGCTCATTTTTCAACGACCGCGGAGAACGCTATGACACTATCTATTCCGACGAATGGGTCGAGGAACATTTTGGGAAGATCGCACATTTCTGCCACTATGCAGGCGTCAGCAACGTCCCTCGCAGACTGTAAGGTGATGCGCAACGCCGGAGACGGTATACACAGATCGCCAGTGGGCGCTGCGCTCGGTTTTCTGGTGGCGGATCCTGATTTGAACCCGATCTCAGCTAACGAAGAGGCGATCGCAATTCTGACTTACCCATCCAAACAGGCACATGAGGAAAGTATCGCCGAAGCATTCAACAAAAAAATCCGGAGTCGGCTTCCGCCTGGCTCCAGCCGGAAGCAGGTTTCGGCCATCATCCAATTCAAGTCGGGACGCCGTAACTATTTTTGTCGAGCGTTTCCTCTGGACGGGAATGGCAGGGTGTTTAATTCCCCGGCGGTCCTGCTGGTGCTGGAGCGTGGGATGTCGGGAGCGCTCGCTGTTTCGCAAATCGCAGCGAAAGCAGGAAACGGTTACGTTACTGTTGCGGGGACTCTGCAACAAAGAAATTGCCGACGGCCTTGGGATCAGTGTCAACACGGTCAAAGGCTTTTTGCGCCTGGTTATGCTCAAGATGCAAGTGACGAGTCGTTCAGAGATAGTCAGTCGAATCTTAAACATGCTGTTATCGCCAGGTGGTACCGGCGCGGACTAACCTGTCGGGGTAGTATTGTTTCCTTCGGAGCAAGGGCGCCACATGGACACGGAACATAGGGCACCTACCGGAGCGTGCATGATCCGAGGTTTCAGCAAAGGAGACTAGCGTAGCCGTGCAGATTTTCCGCAACGGGTTCCTCAGGCGCTGTTTCCCTCTCTTGCTGAAATTGACAGCACGAATTCTCGATGTGACGACCTCCAAGTGCTTCTTTCACCGTCCACGGGCTTCGGCAAGATGCACAACATCGACCGCGGGCGACGTCCGGTTTCGTACCAACAAAGAACTGCCGTTTGTGCCCTGGTGCAATGCCGCATCTTTTCTACCTCGAGTCCCGATTCCTATTCCTCTTCTGAGTGTTCGCTGGAGCAAGAAGCAACACTCGGGTGATACGCTGTCGGCTTGCAGTTTCCGGTTTGAGTGCACACGTCTCTCTGAGCTTATTAAAATTCCCTTCCTCATCCCGCGAAACACCGGAGTCGTGCCAATCACAACGAACTCCGGCATTTCGTGCTGCTGAAAGCACAACGCATGGCAGCCACTAAGACCAAATTCGTCGCTTTTCAGAAAGCCGCGTAGAATGCGCACTTTTACAGATTGTTGTGCAGAGCCAAATAAGCATTCCATCAGGATTCCCGTCGAAGGAGAGTAAAAGAATATCGCCTAGCCGCAAATCCCGAATGGAGGACGTAGATATGAAATCGATAGCGAAGACTTTCCTGCTGTTGGCCGTGGCTGCGACCGGGCCAACCCTCATCCAAGCCCAAATTTCCAAGTTTCAGCACATCGTGATCATTTTTCAGGAGAACCGTACTCCGGACAACCTTTTCCAGGGTCTGTGTGGACAGAGCCGTAGTCAGTGTCCCACTCCTTATGATGTGCGGAACTATGGCATTGATAATATGGGCCACAAGGTCCAACTGACGAAAGTCTCATTGGGAAATTCCTACGATCCGGCTCATCGCCATCAAGCCTTCGTCAAGATGTGCGATTTAGATACAACAACGAATAAGTGTAAGATGGACGGCCTCAGCAGCACCGGCTGTGGCACCAACGCATGTTCGTTTCAGTACGTGAATCCTTCGGATGTTGCGCCCTACGTCACCATGGCAAAGCAGTATGGCTGGGCCAACTTCATGTTTCAGACCAACCAGGGCCCCAGCGCGCCTGCGCATCAGTTTATCTTTGGGGGAACGTCAGCACCCAGTGCTGTCGATGATGCTGAAGCCAGATTCGTCGCCGAGAACCCACCCGGCCTCGGATGCTTGGCTCCACTGGATGCGGTCTACTTGTTGATTTCCCCGCAGAGCGCACCCAAGGAATTCAAGCTGATCAACAATCCTCTCGGGACGGTGTGCTTCTCTCGCGAGACGATGGCAACGCTGCTCGACAAGCACAACCCGAAACTCAGTTGGAAATATTACACTCCGGGCCTCGGGCCCGCCGGCCACCTCTTTAACGCGCCGACCTGGATTAAGGAGATTTGTGGGCCCAACAACAATTTCACCGCGTGCACCGGCACGGAGTGGAAAGATAGTGTTGACCTTACACCGGCGCACGTATTGACCGACATCGGCACTTGCAAACTTCGGAACGTGATCTGGGTCATTCCCACGGGACAGAACTCCGATCATCCCGGGCCGAACGGTAATACCGGCGGACCATCCTGGGTCTCTTCCATTGTCAATAAAATCGGCACGAGCACTTGCAAAGATATGGTAGGTGGCAAGACGCTGACTTATTGGCAGGACACTGCCATCTTCGTTACCTGGGACGACTGGGGAGGCTTTTATGATCACGAGCCACCGACTCTATTGTCGGTGCCACAGAAAGGTCAAGGGGACTATCAGTACGGCTTCCGCGTACCGCTGGTGGTCATCTCGGCTTACACTCCGAAGGGATATGTAGACAACCGTCG
>JBPYDQ010000813.1:0-4355 GCA_051986135.1 Terriglobales bacterium
GCAGCAATCTGAGCGGGATTGTGGGCCGAAACCCCTAACCACAGATCCGTACCGATCAGCTTGCGTACCTCGGGTGGCGACAAATCGTCTTGGCCGACGTGAACCCCATCAAAACCAGCGAGGAGGCACAGGTCGGCGCGATCATTCATGATCAAGGTTGCCCCGCCGCTGACCGCCTGTTTCAAGTCCCGCGCCTGCTCAAGGATTTGACGCGCGTCGCCGGTCT
This sequence comes from Terriglobales bacterium, assembly GCA_051986135.1. Classification (GTDB taxonomy): domain Bacteria; phylum Acidobacteriota; class Terriglobia; order Terriglobales; family Acidobacteriaceae; genus Gp1-AA122. The sequence goes on from JBPYDQ010000813.1 coordinate 227, forward strand.
TATTCCGGTACTGGAGGAGTCCGACTCCAGCCGCAATCAATTCTTTGACGAAGGCGCACAGGGCGTCCACGCCAGGAAAACAGGAGGCATCCACGATTGCATACAGTCGAGGCAAGCTGATGATTGCAGCCATTTTTACCGATTATCGCCAGCAGGCGAAGTGCGCCAGAGCTCTAGGCGGCCGACTCCTTCTTGCTGGCGGTCAGCAGTTTTTCTATGTACGTGGTGTCGATACGGGCAGCGCGGAAGTCAGCATCGGCAAGAATACGGCGGTGCAGGGGAATGGTGGTATGGACGCCCTCGATGATAAACATTTCGAGCGCTCGCGACATGCGTGAGATCGCCTCGTCGCGATCCCTACCGCGCACCACCAACTTGGCAATGAGGGAATCGTAATAAGGAGGGATTACGCCCTCGGCATAGGCGGCGGTATCGATGCGCACACCAGTTCCTCCCGGCGGATGAAAAGCCGTGATCTTACCGGCCGAAGGAGTGAACTTCTCGGGATGTTCAGCATTGATGCGACATTCAATCGCGTGACCTCGATGGACGATGGGGCCATGTAACACATTTTCCATGCGCTCGCCGGCCGCCAGAAGAATCTGGCTCTTGACCAGATCCACATCGGTCACCATCTCGGTCACGGGATGCTCCACCTGAATTCGAGTGTTCATTTCGATGAAATATAGGCGCTGGTTCTCGTCCATGAGGAACTCAACCGTACCGGCGTTGAGGTAGCCAATAGTCGATAGAGTTTTTGAGAGAATGCCTCCGATTTCTTGCCGCAGTTGCGCAGTCATGCGCGGGGATGGAGACTCTTCCAGGAGCTTCTGATGGCGCCGCTGAATACTGCATTCGCGCTCACCCAGGCTCACTACGCTGCCATAGGAATCGCCCAGGATCTGAAATTCTATATGCCGCGGCCGTTCGACAAACTTCTCCATATAGAGATCGCCATTGCCGAAGGCGGCGGCAGCCTCGGAAGAGGCAGCTTTGAACAGCCCCGGCAACTCTTCCGGGCTGTCTACGATGCGCATACCGCGACCACCCCCGCCCGCGGATGCCTTGATAATCACGGGAAACCCGACTTGGCGAGCCCACTCCGCAGCGTCGCCGTCGGAGGCGACGATTCCGTCCGAGCCGGGCAAAATCGGGACTCCGGCCTTCTTCATAGCGACACGGGCTTTTTCCTTTTCACCCATGAGGCGGATGATTTCGGGCGGGGGGCCAATGAATTTGATGCCGCAGGTCTCAACGACCTCGGCAAAATTGGCATTCTCCGATAGCAAACCATAGCCCGGATGGATGGCTTCGACGTTGGCAATCTCGGCAGCGCTGATCACCGCCGGGATATTGAGGTAGCTCTGGGAAATCTGCGGCGGACCGATACAGATAGCCTCGTCGGCAAAACGAACGGGCAGAGAGTTGCGATCGGCCTCGCTATAGATGGCCACGGTACGGATGCCAAGCTCCTTGCAGGCGCATATGACACGCAGGGCGATCTCGCCACGATTGGCAACCAGAATCTTCTTGAACATAGAAAGCGATTAGCAGTTGACAATTGGCCCGGAAAGGGATGATGAGCAGAGTCCAGAGGGCCGAGCCGAATGCCGACTGCTAATTGCTTATTGCTTTTGAGGCAACCAAACCGTCCCGCGCACCTCTATTTAGAACGAATTGCAAACAGTTCCTGTCCATATTCGATCGGCTGGCCATTGTTGACGAATTTCTTGACAATCTCGCCGGCTACATCGGATTCAATCTCGTTCATCAGCTTCATGGCTTCGACGATGCACAGCACTTGACCAACTTCGACCGAATCGCCGATCTTGGCGAAGGGAGGCGCACCAGGCGAGGGTGCCTCATAGAAAGTGCCCACAATCGGCGAGCGCACCGCATGCAATGGTTCCTCGGGCGGGGACCCAGGAGCAGTGCCTTGAGCAGGTGAAGCAGCGCCAGGTTGCGGCGAACCAGTTGCACCTTCCGCGATAGCGAGGGTAGCCGGAATAAAGCGGGCCTCGGCCGCATGCGTCGCAGGCACCACACGCTTAATCCGGACCTTGACATCGCCACGCTCGAGCTCAAACTCGGCGATATCCTGTTCCTTCAGAAATTGAATGAGTTCTCTAATTTCTTTCTGGTTCATCGGCCTGCGGTAAAGGTGTTTACAAAGTCTCTGAGATCCGTGGACTAGAATTCGGGAGCTTCGGCTAACGCCTCAGATCGAGATCAGCTCCTTCGTGGTGGGCGTAAGTACCTCGCAACCGCGCTCGGTGACTACGACCATGTCTTCCACGCGTACGCCCCATTTACGCGGCACATAGGCGCCAGGCTCGATTGTGACTACCATTCCTGGCCTCAAGACCTCAGTTTGGCCGGAGGCAATGCGTGGAGCCTCATGAATCTCCAGGCCCACTCCGTGACCCGTGGAATGAGTAAAGTACCGTCCCAGGCCGGCGTTCTTAAGAACTCGTCGCGCCGCCCGATCCACTTCGGCTACCGGAACCCCCGAACGAACCGCTTGGATTCCGGCCAGCTGTGCATCCCGGACTGCCTGATAAAAGTTACGGGCAAGCTTATCAGGACGACCCACATACAGAGTGCGAGTCATGTCTGAGCAATAACCTGTGAGTATAACACCGAAGTCGCAGACCACGAATCCTCGCCGCGGAATGGGCTGATCGGAGGCGCCGCCATGCGGCAACGCCGAGCGAGCTCCGGAGGCGATGATGGTAGGGAAGGACATCGCGTCGCACCCGGCCTTGCGAGCCGCATACTCGAGTTCGGCAGCAATGGCGTTCTCCCTAACCCCAGGGCGTATGGTTCGGAGGAGGCGGTTGAAGAGCTCAGCGCCGACAAGCACCGCCTTACGGATCAATGCAATCTCGCCCTTGTCCTTGACCTGGCGCTTGCTCTCAATCAGACCAGGAGCGTTCTTGATAGAAAACCTGCCGGAGAGCGCGCAGGAGAGCTGATCACGATCGGAAACCGACATATGCAGCGACTCAATGCCAACCGTAGCTTTATTCGGACGGCGAGCTCGTGATTGTAGCCAGTCTGCTGCAGCCAGCAGCGCGGGCTTGCGCGCGATCATAACTTTCGCCCCCAGCACCTGGTGGCTTGCCTGCTCCAGGTAGCGGCCATCCGTAATGAACACGCTTCGTTCGCCACCCATGGCCAGAACCCCGGCCGTGCCGGTGAAGCCCGTCAGGTAACGAATATTGGGAATATGGGTAACCAACAGGAAATCAAGTTTGTGGGGCTCCAGGGATGACTGCAAACATTGCAGGCGATCGGAAGGCATGACCAGAGTGTAGCAAGGGGTTGGGGAGCGATGGGCAGTTCCCAATCTGCCCCTGCCGAGCAGCCTGCAGCCTGGCATTCATGGATGGATGTTTGGCAGGGAGCGAGGACTCGGAGGCGATTCACGTTCTTCGGGCGCCGAGATCCCGCGCTCCGAGGTGAGGTTAATCAACACCCGCACCCGGACGCGGGGGGAACCCAGAAGCACAAACCGCCGGAGCCTGCCCCGACAGGTTTTTCAAGCCCCGGCGGCAGTCCTCGTTCAACTCGTGTATTTCTGGATGATAAGTGGAGTGATAAAGAAAATTAGCTCTTGGTTCTTGGACCTGATGCTTCGGCGCTGAACAGGTTGCCCAACGCCGGGATGTTGCGTAGGAAAAGGCACCCTGCTGCATGGTAGTCACGCCTAGACTTGCGGAAACGCTCGCAGTAACCAAGCTACTACTGACGGCACTTCCCTGCTAAAGCGGCACCAATAATTAGGCAGTCGCAACGAGAGGATTCCTGGACGAGCAGGGTTCCACACTTCGATTCGGACTATCCCAGATAACGTCTTCTTTCTGGCAGGAGTGGAGAGCGTGCTGCAAGTTACGCTAGCCAGGCTCGCAGGCTATCGCCGTTCTCCGAACGGCGCACAATGATTAGTCAACAGGCACGCTCTGGATCAGACAGATAGAGGGCCTGCAACTTGTCCACTGTGACAGCGATCTCACTGCTCCGGACCGTTGCGATTGTACCTTCAGCTGATTTTCATAAGGTTTTGCGGGCCGCAGGCCCTAAATGTCAGGTAGAGACGCTGCATGGTACGAAGAACAAAGGAGTTGCT
>JBPYDQ010000814.1:0-8295 GCA_051986135.1 Terriglobales bacterium
ATGCTGGCAGGCGCTGGATATCAGGAGAGCAGCTTCTTTGCGGGCCAGATCGACTAGTTTTTTTATGTTGGGAAGAAGTTTTTCCGCTCCGGGAACGTAGAGAGCACCCCCCGGGAGCATGAAATCACGCTGAACATCGACTGCCCACAAAACTCGCTTGGCTTGCCTGTCCACTCGAACAGCCTTTCCCATCAGACTTCGGAAAACTGTAGCATATGCCAGGGTCGGGGGGATTTCCCATTGACTTGCCTGCCCATTGCCTCCTAGAGTTGCTTGCCTCCCATGCCTTCACCGGAGACGACGACGGTTGTCGCTGAACCGACAGCGCTACCCCTTGAGCGCTACTTTCGGCTTTCGGAAAATCACACCACCCTGCGGCAGGAGATGCTGGCCGGATTTACCACATTCATGACGATGGCGTACATCGTGGTGGTAAACCCGCAGATCTTGTCCCAGGCGGGCATGCCTGCCGAGGGAGTGGTGTTCGCCACCTGCATCTCGGCGGCCATTGCCACCCTTGTCATGGGTCTCTACGCTAACTACCCGATCGCGCTCGCCCCCGGCATGTCTCTCAATGCCTATTTCACCTACTCGGTGTGCCTCGGGATGCACGTGCCCTGGCGCACCGCCCTGGGTGTGATCTTCCTTTCCGGCACCCTGTTCATTCTGATTACCCTTACCCGCATTCGAGAGCAGATCGTGAATGGCATCCCCGACTGCCTCAAGCATGCGACGGCCGCGGGAATCGGAGTCTTCATAGCGTTTGTCGGCATGCGCAACGCCAAGTTAGTTGTTGCGAGCCAAGCGACGTTCTTGAGTCTGGGAAATTTTTCCCAGCGCGAATTGCAGGCCGCCTGCTTCGGCGTTCTGCTCACGCTCGCTCTCGTGGTGCGCGGGGTCAAGGGAAGCATTCTGCTTGGAATTTTGGGGACGACTCTGTTTGGCATAGTTCGTGGAATCGCGCACCGTCCCGCGCAGTACCTTTCCATGCCTCACCCCTCGAGCACCTTTCTGCAGCTTGATTTGCGGGGCGCCGTGCACTTGGGTCTCTGGGAGATCATCTTTGCGTTTCTCTTTGTAGACCTGTTCGACAACGTTGGGACCCTGATGGGCGTCTGTGCGCAAGCTGGATTGGTGAAAGGTGGGAAGATTCCGCGTGTGGGAAGAGTGCTGCTGGCCGATGGAGTCGGCACGGTGGTTGGATCGTTGACCGGAACCTCCACGGTAACCAGTTATATAGAGAGTGCCGCCGGGGTGGCCGCAGGAGCACGCACCGGGTTGAGCAATCTGGTTGTGGCAGCTCTATTCCTGGTCGCCCTGTTCTTCGCTCCCTTGGCCGCGGCCATACCCGCATTTGCAACGGCCCCCGCTCTGATTCTGGTCGGTGGCCTGATGATGCAGTCCATCGCCGAGATTGAGTGGCCGGATCTTTCCGAAGCGTTTCCTGCATTTGTGACCGTGGTGGCCATGCCGCTTACGTTCAGCATCGCCACCGGCCTAAGCTTCGGGGTGATCACTTATACAGTCGTGAAGGTGGCTGCGGGCAGGCATCGCCAAGTCAGCGCCGTGCTGTGGATCCTCACAATTTTGTTCGTGGTTCGCGATGTTTACTTGGCCATAGGTTAGTTGTAGCTACGCCCGTTGGAGCGCCGTGTTACGGGAACGGTAAGTTCGTCAACCAAGGCCGCTCACCCGTTGGCCCGCGCTACCAGAAAAATGGCGAGCCCGTAAAAGATGAACATCAGGGTCAAATAAGCCCTGGCCCGACTTCCACCCCCGGCAAATTCCTTCCAAACCAAAATTCCCCATAACGCCGCAACCATGGGAGCTGACTGGCCGATGGCATAGGAAATGGCGACACCCGTAAAATTCGCCGCCACCAAGTTGAACACCGTCCCAATTCCCCAGACAAACCCGCCCAGCAGTCCGAGCACGTGCCCTGATGCCGGCGCCCGGAAGAATCCGCTGAAGCCGACCGGCGCGCCCACAAGCGGATGTTTCATGAAATAGACATTCCAGATGAAGCACGAGACGAATGCACCGAGCGTTAGGAACACGGCTCCGCTATATGGCCCGAGCGCGTTGCCGCGAGTCATGGCGTGAGTCATGAATGGCGCCCAAAGACCCATCAGAATGCCCGAAACGATGCATATTGTCAGGCCTTTTCGGGAAACCGAACGCTCCCCGCGCGCCAGACTGCCATACGCCTTACCGTCGAGAATCACTGCGATCAGTGCGCAGGCAACTCCGGCGGCTAACAGTCCGGCATTTCCCTTCGGCTGGAGCGCGTAGCTCAGGACTACGCCGACCACCAAAGCGATTCCAATCGCAACCGGAAAGGCCACCGACAACCCGGCGATGTCAATTCCGGCTACCAGGAGCAGGTTGGCGAGATTGAAGAGCGCCCCTCCGATCAACGCGTAAACTATGTTCGAGCCGTCGGCTGAATGGACGTTGCTCAGGAAACTCGAGGCATCGTTGCCCGTGCTTCCCATGGTGAACGCGAGGATCAGAGATATCAGAAAAATGCCGACCGCATAGTCCCAGTAAAAGAGCTCAAAGCGGTAGTTTTTGACTACTTTGTAGGTGTTGGCCCATGACCCCCAGCATATGGCGCTGATGATCATCATCGCCAGGGCGACTCCCAGTGTTTGCGGCGTGAACATGGTTGCTCCTTTCACACCTCAGAATGCGGCAAGGGGCTGATCTCGCCTATTTGCCTTGAATTCTTGCAACAAATAGCTCGAGGAAACGGCTTCGGTCGACAGCGACGCACACTTTCCGATTGGGCTCGACCCGGCCTAGCCCCTCGATAACATAGCGATCACCGTGCAAGACGTTGCGTTCGACGTATCCGTGCCGGTTGGCGACGGTTTCGCCGCGCGTAAACTCTCCTTTGGTTCCTACATCGACATGCATGGCAGCAGCTTTTACTAAACTCGAATCGATAGCTACACCGACGGCCAGCGGATCATACATGGGTGTCCCGGGAGAATCGAACCGCGCCGATAGATCGACCAGATATTTGGCCACGCGAAAGATGAAATCGTTCACCGATCCATGGGTCCTGCTCAGCTGATCCAGGTATTGCTGACTCAGCAGGGTCTTGTCGCCGACATCCAAGCCGACCATCGTGACAGGCCAGCCCGCTTGAAAGACGATCTGTGCCGCCTCCGGATCGTTATAAATATTCGCTTCCGCAGCCGCGTTTACGTTCCCCTCGGAGATCGAACCTCCCATCAGGATCACTTCCTTCACCAGCGGCACAATCGAGGGATCCTTGAGAGCGGCCAGCGCAATATTGGTTAGCGGACCGACAGGGAGCAAGGTAATCTCGTGCGGTGAAGCGTGCACCCTCTGGATAATGAGATCCGGTGCATAGTGCGCATCGGCTTTCGATTTGCTGGGCGGGAGCTGGATATTCGCCAGTCCGTTTTGGCCGTGCCAGAACTCGGCGGGGATCAGTTTCTGAAACAAAGGGTGCTGAGCTCCACCGGCCACGGCTATGTCGCAACGGTTGGCCAGCGATACCATGCGGAGCGCATTATCCAGCCCTTGAGCGGCGGTCACTTTGCCAGGCACTACGGTGATGGCACCGACGTCCAACTCGGGCGAGTCGAGCGCCAGCATCATGGCCATGGCGTCGTCGGTACCGGGATCGGTGTCGAGGATGATCTTCTTGGACGCCGCGCGGGCGGGCGCTGCCACTATGTTCAACAGGATAATGATAATCAGGAAAAGAGCCGGCGCCTCGAGACTGTCGAAACCGGAACCTTCGCGGCGTAGGGAAATGTTTGGTCTCCGGGAACTCGCGACGAGCCTAGCTGCACGGTCGAAATGCTGTCAAGAGGCAAACGGTCATGCTCTCGTCCCCGCGTCTGACGTACAATGCTGGACGTGCAAGGCGAGAACCGAATCCAGTGTTCCAAACCGGACATCCCCATTGCTGTGCTCTCCGGCCGTCCCCTCCTCTCCAACCGTGGTGTTCCTCTGAATCTAGATTGGGTGAAGGCGGTTCGCATCAACCTGAGTGCGGTCGAGCGCAGGGCGCAGACGCACGTTGCCCGCCGCACGGTCAAGAAGGATTGGCAGGCGGCATGGCTGCTGCGCGCGATCACATGCATGGATCTGACTACTCTTTCCGGGGATGATAGCGATGAGCGCGTGCGCCGGCTTTGTTCCAAGGCCCGGCAGCCGATCCGGCAGGACCTTGAAAAACAACTGGGTATTCGACAGCTCGAAATCAGGGTCGCTGCGGTTTGCGTTTACCACCGATTTGTGGAAACGGCGTTGCGAGCCCTCGAGGGCAGCGGGATTCGGGTGGCGGCGGTCTCGACCGGATTTCCCGCCGGTCTTTCGTCGCTCGAGGAGCGTGTGGCCGAGATTCGTCGTTCCGTAGCGGCCGGAGCTCACGAGATCGACACTGTGATCACGCGCGCGCATGTGTTCGGCGGGCGCTGGCAACAACTGTACGATGAGATCGCCGAATTCAAACAAGCCTGCGGCGGTCGTCACATGAAGGTTATCCTCGGGACCGGCGATCTGGTGACCCTGCGAAATGTGGCTCGGGCAAGCGCCGTGGCTATGATGGCCGGTGCCGATTTCATCAAGACTTCAACCGGCAAGGAGGCGGTTAATGCGACCTTGCCAGTCGGCTTCGTCATGACTCGTGCCATCCGCGAGTATGCGCAAGAGACCGGCATGGCGGTGGGCTTTAAGCCTGCCGGCGGCATTCGGACCGCGAAACAATCGAGCGAGTGGCTCGCGCTGATGAAAGAAGAACTGGGGATACCTTGGATGAAGGCGGAACTTTTCCGGTTGGGCGCGAGCAGTCTGCTCAACGATATCGAGCGGCAACTGGAGCACCTCGCCACCGGCCGTTATTCAGCCGATTACCGACATCCGATCGCATAGGGTGCGCGCGCAATGACGATAGCTGAGAATTTTCTTACCATGGAATACGGCCCGGCGCCGGAAGATCCCAGGGAGGCACTGGGCTGGCTCGATGGCCACCGCCAACGCTTCGGACATTTCATCGCCGGCACCTGGCAGGAGCCCGCCGAAGGCGCGCACTTCGATTCCATCGATCCCGCTACGGGCGAAAAGCTCGCGACCGTTTCCCAGGGTTCGGCCGCGGACATTGACAGCGCGGTTCGCGCGGCCCGCGGCGCTTTCTCAAAATGGCAGGCTGTGCCCGCACACCAGCGTGCTCGTTATCTGTATGCCATGGCGCGTGCGGTCCAGAGACACTCGCGTCGCCTGGCAGTTCTGGAAACACTCGACAATGGGAAGCCGATCCGTGAAAGCCGCGACATAGATATTCCTCTGGTAGCGCGACACTTTTACCATCATGCCGGTTGGGCCCAATTATTAGATCAGGAATTTCCCGGCTATACGGCTTGCGGGGTGGTAGGCCAAATCATTCCATGGAATTTTCCGTTGCTGATGCTGGCCTGGAAGATCGCTCCCGCGCTGGCCAGTGGAAACACTGTGGTTCTCAAACCGGCGGAATTTACCCCGCTGACGGCGCTCGCCTTTGCCGAGATTTGCCAGGAGATCTCGCTTCCGGCAGGAGTCGTGAACATCGTTACTGGCGATGGTTCCACGGGAGAAGCCCTGGTCAAGCATCCCGATGTGGACAAGATAGCATTCACCGGCTCAACCGAAGTTGGCCGCGCCATCCGCAGCGCAACCGCAAGCAGCCATAAACGCCTGTCACTCGAACTCGGCGGTAAGTCCCCATTCGTTGTTTTCGAGGACGCCGATCTCGATAGTGCGGTCGAGGGCCTGGTGGACGGAATCTGGTTCAATCAAGGTCAGGTTTGCTGCGCTGGCTCGCGCCTGCTCATGCAAGAGAGCATCGCCGAAGCACTGCTGGATAAACTTCGGCAACGAATGAGTACCTTGCGTGTCGGGCCGCCGCTCGACAAGGCCATCGATATCGGCGCGATCGTCGCCCCGGTGCAACTGGATCGCATTCGCCGTCTAGTCGATCAAGGCATCGCGGAAGGCGCAACCTGCTGGCAACCGGAGCTGGTAATGCCTTCGTCAGGGCTGTTCTTCCCGCCCACGCTGCTGAGCAACGTGCATCCGGCTTCGCTCGTCGCACAGCAGGAAATTTTCGGGCCGGTACTGGCGGCAATGAGCTTCCGTACTCCGGCCGAAGCAGTGGAACTCGCCAACAACAGCCTATACGGCCTCGCCGCCAGCGTGTGGAGTGAAAGCATCAATGTTGCCCTCCACGTGGCGGCCGAAATCAAGGCGGGAGTGGTTTGGGTCAACAGCACAAACCTGTTCGACGCCTCGTCGGAATTCGGCGGCTATCGCGAGAGCGGATTCGGACGCGAGGGCGGCCGCGCAGGTCTCGTCGAGTATCTCCAGCCCACATGGTTCAAGAACGCCCCCGCCGGGCGCACTTCGACACCGCACAAGGCTGCTGAGGAAAATGCTCATCAGCTTGCTTCCGGGATTGATCGCACGGTGAAGCTCTACATCGGCGGCAAACAAGCGAGGCCCGATTCCGGATACAGCTTCGAGGTTTACGGAGCAAATCGGGAGCTGCTGGGCGAAGCGCCTCTTGGCAACCGTAAAGATATTCGCAACGCGGTTGAGGCTGCAGGAAAGGCGAACGCCTGGACGAAAGCCACGGCACACACTCGCGCGCAAGTTCTTTACTACCTGGCCGAGAATCTCTCGCTCCGCGCCTCGGAAATCGTGGTCCGTCTGCGGCGCGCAGTCGGCCGACGGCAGGCGGAAAAGGAAGTACGACTGAGCATCGAGCGCTGCTTCGCTTACGCCGCCTGGGCTGACAAGTTCGAGGGCGCGGTTCACAACCCGCCCTTCCGCATGATTGCCAATGCCATGCACGAGCCCATCGGCACCGTCGGCATTATTTGTCCTAACGAGGCCCCGCTTCTGGGACTTCTTTCTCTTCTGCTGCCGGTCGTTGCCATGGGCAATACGGCAGTGGTGGTCCCCGGTGAAACCTATCCCCTTGTCACGGGCGATCTCTATCAGCTCTTCGATACCAGCGATTTGCCTGGCGGAGCGGTGAATATCGTGACAGGCTACACGTCCCAGCTTCTTAAAACGCTTGCCGAACACGACGACGTGGACGCAATCTGGTGTTTCGCGGACGCCGCCAGTGCGGTGGCCGCAAAAGCCGGTTCTATCGGGAACCTGAAGCAGGTATTCACCAACGAGGGCCGCACCATCGATTGGTTCGACCCCAAGCAGGGCGAAGGGCGATGGTTCTTGCAGCACGCCATCCAGATAAAAAACATCTGGGTTCCCTATGGCGAGTGAACAGGTGAATGACGGGAATGACGGGACCGGTCGTTGACAGCACCAAGTCCCGTGACTAGACTCGCCCTTCCTTTCATTTTCACGGGAATCATCTATGCCGAAACATCCTCGAATCGCCGTGGTAGGCAGTGCCAACGTCGATCTCACGACCTTTACCGACCAGTTTCCCAAGCCCGGTGAAACCATCTTCGCTCAGAAGTTTGACCTCGGATTCGGCGGCAAGGGCGCTAATCAGGCGGTGGCCGCCCGGCTCTGCGGCGCTGAGGTTTTCATGGTGGCGCGCGTCGGAAGCGATCTGTTCGGCCCAGCTACCCTTGAGAACTTCAAGAAGCTGGGGATAGATACAACTCATGTGAAGACGGTGGAAGGACTATCGAGCGGAGTTGCGCCCATTTTTGTTGATCCCGAGGGACAGAATCGCATCCTGGTGGTGAAAGGTGCCAATGATGCGGTCAAGCCCGCCGATGTCGAAGCTGCAGCGGAAACCCTCAAGAAAGCGGACTCGATCGTTCTGCAATTCGAAATCCCGCTGGAGACGGTATACTACACCGTCGCCTTTGCCAAGAAGCATGGGGTGCGCTGCATTGTGAACCCCGCTCCCGGTCAACCGGTTGAATTGCCGGCCCTCTCTGGCCTCGACTACTTCGTTCCCAACGAAAGCGAGGCAGAAACCATCACCGGCATACGGGTGGGTAATCTTGAAGACGCTAAGAAGTGTGCCGAGAAACTGCTGGCCGGCAATATTGAGCGGGTAATTATTACGCTAGGTGCCAAGGGAGCACTGGTGGCGGGGGCAGCAAGTAGCGAGTACGTTCCCGCCTTTACCGTCAAGACCATCGACAGCACCGGTGCCGGAGACGCATTCATCGGTAGCTTCGCCGTATTTCTCGCTGAGGGCGTGCCGGAACTTGAAGCGGTACGGCGCGCCAATCTGTATGCCGGCCTGTCGACCACCGGCGTGGGCACGCAAAAGTCTTTCTATCAGCGGGT
>JBPYDQ010000815.1:0-2145 GCA_051986135.1 Terriglobales bacterium
GGAACGACTGCGCCGCCCACGATGGCCATGTTCAGAATGCCGGATGCATTTCCTGTCAAGGGACCGAGTTCAGCCACTCCCAGGCTGAAAATTGTTGGAAACAACTTGGAGCTGAAAAAGCCAACGGCCAGCATGCTCCACATAGCGAAGTGGCCGTGCGTGCGCATCGATAGCGACACGCAGGGTCCATCGACTGCCTGCGATTCTCCTTCGTCGGTGTTAAGCGGAAGAAATCGCGAAAACTCCGCTCCCCTGCGTGGTTACAGCTTCGACTCCCTTCCCAGAGGGGAAAGCAATCGGATGGCCACAACCAATACACGAACACTAGCGAGTACAACTGAGAGTTCTGACACGAAGCGTAGCCAGCAATGTTGAAGAGCCAACGAGGAATCCGGTGCCTCTCGGTGGGCACGCGCCGAAGCTATTAACCTCGATACAGCTTCACACTCCGTTTGTCTCTTGCTCATCGTTCGTCACTTGCTAACCACCCGTCGCGATTCCGGTGTTCACTTCCTTTTGCTTTCAGCGGTTTCCAGATGGCGAGGCCGTTGCTTTGTTCTCGTGTGTTGGTGTCCGGCAGAAGCACTGAAAGAAATTGAGGAGTAAATGGCTCAGCCTCGAATCATCATAGTCGGCGGCGGCTTTGGCGGACTCGCAGCCGCCAAGGCTCTCAAGAACGTGCCCGCACAAATCATCCTGATCGATCGCACGAACCACCATTTGTTTCAGCCCTTGCTCTACCAGGTGGCGACGTCGGTTCTGGCCCCCAGTCAAATTGGTTTTCCGATCCGGGGGATTCTCCAAAGCCAGAAGAACACGACCGTGCCCCAAGGCGAGGTCACGTGAGTGGACAAGGAAAAAAAATGTGTCTTCGTTAGCGATGCGGACAGGCAAGACGTACCACTAACTTACGATTACCTGATTCTGGCGACCGGCGCCACTCATAGTTACTTCGGCCGGAACGAATTTGAAGAGTTCGCGCCAGGAATCAAGAGCCTTGCGGACGCTGAGGCAACGCGCAACAAGGTCCTGCGGGCCTTCGAGCTTGCAGAGGCGGAAGAAGACCCGAGCCGTCATCGGGACCTGCTGACCTTTGTTCTCGTGGGCGCAGGCCCTACGGGCGTCGAGATGGCCGGGGCCTTAGCGGGGCTAGTCAAGACGACGCTGAAATCGAACTTTCGTCGGATCGACCCTGCCTCGGCTCGAATTGTGCTTTTCGATATGGCGCCGCGAGTTCTCGGGACTTTCTCAGAGCACCTCTCTCAAGCTGCGAAGCAACGACTCGAAAATCTGGGCGTCGAGGTCCGCCTCGGACAAGGTGTGGATCAGATCGACGCAGACGGCGTAGTGGTCGCAGGTGAGCGGATTGCGAGCAAGACCGTGATCTGGACCGCCGGTGTGGCACCTTCTCCGGCGGGCAAATGGCTAAAGGTCGAGACAGACCGTGCCGGACGGGTGCGCATTCAAAAAGATCTAACGGTGCCGGGACATGCCGAAATCTTTGTGGTTGGCGATACCGCGGCGTTAGAGCAAGACGGCAAACCCCTTCCCGGCGTAGCGCAGGTGGCTATTCAACAGGGAGGTTATGCAGGAAAACTCATTCACAGCAGCATAACCGGCAGCAAGCAGCCGGCTCCATTTCGCTACTTCGACAAGGGCAACATGGCCGTGGTGGGCAGGGGTTTTGCCGTACTGCAAAGCTGGAAGATCCAAATGAGCGGATTGGTCGCGTGGATGGTTTGGGCTTTCGTTCATCTCCAGTTCCTGGCCACATCCGGTCTCCGCCTGAGCGTCTTCCTGCAGTGGATTTGGACTTATCTGACTGGCCAAAGGGGCTCGCGGCTCATCGTGGATCATCGCGCTTCGACGCTGAAGCGCACCCCGGCTTTACCGGCGGCGGCCGGAGGCAAATGAAGAAATTCAGCATTCATACGCGAGCTGTAACCGCCGGCTCCACGAACGAGCACGCGTACATTGCTCCTGGTCTCTTCACCGCCGAAACTCCGTTCGGCAGGTATCAAGGCATGACCGACCAGATCGTTTTGTCCAAGACTCCGGGTTCCTTCCGGACTGTACTTTTCCCCGGGGGCTCGAGCAAACCGGAATGGCTCGATAAGGAGGCGCTATGAGCGCAACGTATAAAGC
>JBPYDQ010000816.1:0-3932 GCA_051986135.1 Terriglobales bacterium
GACTGACCCCTTAAACTAAGACACTCGGAAAGGCACACTTTGCAGGGAAAGGAACTGCGAGTGGCAAAGAGACGAGTGGGGCGGTATCCGAAAGAGTTTCGTCGAATGGTGGTGGAGCGCCTAAAGAGCTGCGATAACATCGTGGCGCTGGCGCAAGAGCTGGGTTTACATCGGCGACTTCGGTACAAGTGGCGAGATCAACTGGAGCCGGTGGAGCATGGGGAACCGGTACCCAGTACGCCGGAACTACGGCAGCAAGTGCGGCAGTTGAAGACAGCCACCGCCAGGTCTGGTTCATCACTCCGATCGAGGAGTGCAATACGCCTCGGAACAGTACATAGCCATCCTTGAGAAGCACGGCATGATTTCCAGCATGAGTCGGCCGGCGAACCCGTATGACAAGGACTACGCTTCATACTGCACCTCCTCGATACGTTGCGATACAACCTTGGTTAGGGCTCGGTGGGATAGTTTGATACCTTGTGCTTTCCGCGGCGGGTTATTGTCCGGTGGTTCGTACAGGCAGTCATTCTTGTGGTTATAGGCATGGCCGCGAATCAATCCATGCCGGTTCCATATGGTGACGCATTGTCGGCTGATTCCGAGCAATGTGGCCATTTCCTCGACAGTCAGCATGCCTGCCTTTCGCAATCGATCATAGCGCGGCATAAGCGAGTAACTGCGCTGGATACGAGCGATGAATCGAGAGGTAAACGCCTTATCCTCGCCGGAACGTAAGCCACGCTCGTTCAGTAGGGCGGCAATCTGCGGATAGGTGTGGTGATTGAGCAACTGATCGATCTCCTTCACCACGTCAGGACTCGTTTGTCGCTGTTGCCATGAGTTCAGAGGAAGCGACAAGGCCAGAGTTTTTGTGGCTCCGCCCTTGAAACGAATGTACAGCGTAATTTGTTCGCCGCGAAGCAAGGTTATGTCTTCCAGCAACAGCCGGATCATCCGTTTGCGCTCGCGATCTGGCGTATTTGGGTCACGCCACAGTGCAGGAAAGTCCGTGGCGAGGGTGAGAATCGCAGCTCTCTGTGGTTCGCTCAGGACTTTTCGGTCTTGCTCGTGCTGACGTTCGCGCTCTTGCTGCGTTTCGCTGAGAGTGCGCAGTTTGCTATTCCACTCGGCTTCCAGCGAGTCCGCCACCAATCGGTTGTCGGGATCGACCCGCATGTAACGTCGACGCGCCAGGTCCGCTTCATATTGCGCCCGCTCCACCTGTTTCTGGCGAAGCCGGTCGGCCTCCTCGAGGCGGCACTGTAGTTCCTGCTGGACACTCAGTGCGACCTCGAGCGCCACTGGACTCACCGCTTCCACCAACAGGTCGCCGATGGCTTGATCGATACCCGCCCCGGGAACCCGCTGACACAGGGGCGTGGCATGCTCGATCCCATCCCTCTGGCACACATATTCCGGCCATAAGCGTCCCTCGCGGCTGTGATAGCGAACTGTCATGCGTTCTCCGCACCGGCCACACAGAATCAGGCCCTGCAGCAGCGCCGGTCCTTCTCGAGCGGGACTCTTACGACGGTCCCTTCCCATCGCTTGTGCGCTTTCGTGGAGCCGCCTTTGATTTTGCTCATAGTCTTCCCAGGAGATGTAACCCGTATGGGCCCCCGGAATCAAAGTGTCCCATTCCTCTTTCGGCACATGGATAATCTGCAAGTCGCCGTTTATGGTTTTGCGTGTGTGGCTTCGGCCGTAGACGAAAGCGCCAGCGTATCTCGGGTTGTGCAAAATCCGAAGGACCTGACTCAGTCCCAGTACGCCCCACACCAGATCTCCTTTTTGCGGCCCCCAGTGCACGCGTCGTGGGAACAGCAGATTTTGGCGTCGGAAAATTCTTACGGTGGCCATCGCGGATCCCGTGCGGCGGAATGTATCGAACAACCACCGCACAGCGTCTTGCACTTGTTTGTCGGGATCGAGCACCAATCTACCTTCGGAGTTATAGATCAATCCAATGGGCGCCCGTATCACGAGTTCTCCCCGTCTGGCTTTATTGAGGATTCCACCTTGTAAACGCGCCCGCAGAACGTGCAGTTCTGCTTCCGACATGGTTCCCTTCAGACCTAACAGCAGGCGATCATTGAAGTGCGCCGGATCATAGATCCCATCTTCGTCCAGGATTAAGGCCTGGGTAAGAGCACAGATTTCTAACAAGCGATGCCAGTCGGTTGAGTTGCGCGCCAAACGGGACACTTCCAGTCCCAGTACGATCCCGGCTCGTCCCAGGCTCACCTCGGTCACCAGCCGTTGAAAGCCTTCCCGGTCGGCGGCCGAAGCTCCCGACTGCCCCAGGTCGCTGTCAATGACGATGATGCGATCCTGCGGCCAGCCCAACGCCACAGCCTTCTGGCGCAGCGCGTATTGACGCTTCGTGCTTTCGCTGTTTTCGAAGACTTGACGGAGCGTCGACTGGCGGATGTAGAGATAAGCATTCCGCTGAAGATGAGCCGCCTTCACTTTTTGATGTGTATCTGAGGTCATAACCTTGACTCCTTGCAGCTGTGCAGCAGGATTCCGGCCAGAATCAGAACGACCTCAGCGCGCATGCCCTGAGGAAGAACTGTGTCCTCCCTCGCCACAACCGGTTCCTTGGTAGTGGCAGGTCCGTTGGCAGTAGAAGGCGCCGCACCCGAAAACGAACAGGCATTCATCAACTCCTGCATGCCGCCTCGGAGGAATAACGCCAAGCCTAGTCCCCGCTGCCCATTCAGGAACTGACGCCTGAGCTCTTCGTACGTGGCCACCAATCCATCTTGATCCGCTGGTCCGGGAGTGGGAGAGGGCGGCGGGCTTAGTGGCGTTTTTTTTCCCGCAGAAGCTGCCGTTCGATGCTGCGGGGATGCACCTGCAGATTGAAGTTCTGCTGCACCGCTTCCGCCAGTTGAACGAAACTCAGCGACGGCTCCGCGCTGCGCTGCTCGGCCACAAACTGCATTACTTCCGGAGTGAGCTTGTGACCGCTTCTTGGACCGCGCTTCCCCGGAAGCAATCCCAACAAGCCACCTTGCTCGAAATGGAATTCGGCTTGGTAGAACGACGGCCTCGAGAAACCAAACTCCTTGGCCGCTTGGGAAATGGGCCGCTTGTCCACACGGACCTGTCGCAACATCTCGTATTTCACCTGGACCAAATCGTGGGCATCGAAGAACTCGCTGTCCTGAAACAGCGGATGGATCACATCTTGCGGGCGTAGGTTGAGGGTTCCCTGTTGCTGGAGAGCTCTGTGCTTGCCGGCGTTGTTTTTCCCTCGTGACATTGGCGTCTGGGTCTGGTTCTAGTCCCGCGACTACTGTAAACTTAATTTTGACCATAAGAGATAACTTGTCAATGCTTTTCTGCACAGAAGACATTGATAATATTGAGTCGTAGCTGGAAAGTCCCCTGATATCGTCGCTCGCTACGGTAGGTTCTTGACAACAATTGTTTTACATTCATGACATCTTTTCCTTTACACTTCTCCGGGCTGGCTCGGACTTTAATCCCGCAACCTGCTTCGCCAGTTCCATCAAGTCCGCCTCCCGAAAAAGCGATCGCCCCGCTGCTACAGCCACGAACGGATCGAGCACGCCGACATCGGTCCAATTTATTGGCAAGGAATGCAGATGACCGTCTTTTGTGTCCTGAAACCAGACCCTGTCCTCCCCCCAGTTCTGACGATAGGAGACGAGTTCGAATTCTTGTTGGTATAGCGGATGGTAGGGATGGGTTACTCGGAAACGTCGACTCTCAGCGTCGCGATACGGCGCATTTGAATGTTCAAGCCAACGCCAGTTGCGAAAGCTTCATCAAAACGTTGAAGCGAGAAGAGATTTACGCGAACGCGTATGACGACTTAGAGCATTTGCGTGCGAACATCGAGGAATTCATCGAGCGGTATTACAATCGGCAGCGATTGCACTCGGCGCTAGGTTACCGAT
>JBPYDQ010000817.1:0-4825 GCA_051986135.1 Terriglobales bacterium
ATATCCACTCGATCGCACTTGAGTCGATGATCGATTACCGTCCTTTGGCGCTTCGCAATCCAGCGGTGGGAAACATTTTCAGAGTGCAAGCGGCGCTGCTAGCGGCTTTTCGACAGTTTCTGAACGAGCAGCATTTCACAGAGATTATTACCTCGAAGTTGGTAGCTTCAGGAACCGAGGGCGGGACGAATCTTTTCGAGCTGAAATACTTTGATCGCTTGGCTTATCTGGCGCAAAGCCCACAGTTCTACAAGGAACACGGGGTTGCGGGTTTCGAACGCGTTTATGAGACTGGCCACGTGTACCGTGCCGAACCTCACGCCACGAGCAGACACCTAACCGAATACTACTCCCTGGACGTGGAATTCGGATTTATTGAAGGACCCGAGGATGTTATTCAACTTGAGCGCGAACTCCTGACGCATATGTTCGAAACTCTAAGCGTTCACATGTCAGACACATTGACTGGGTATCGCACCGAGCCACTGCCATCAATGCTGTCCGTCCCCTGCTGGGAGTTTTCCGACTGTCTCGAACTACTACGGACGCATTGTCAGCGCACTGATTTGAGAGACGATCTTGACGCTGAAGCCGAACGCCAGCTCTGCCGCTTAGCCGAGAAGGAGACTGGAATCCCTGCTGTCTTCGTCCTGGGATTCCCGCTCGCAGCCCGCCCTTTCTATACGGCGCCACGAGGTAATGAGGGCGCCGCGGGTAGCTTTGACCTGCTATTTCAAGGTGTTGAGGTGACCACTGGTGGCCAGAGGCTGCATGGGCGAAAAGACCTCGAGTTGGCTTTGAAAAAGCGGGGCCTTGATTCTGCCGCTTTTGAGAGTCATCTCGCGATGTTCGATTTGGGAATGCCCCCACACGGGGGTTTCGCTATCGGCTTGGAAAGGCTGACTGCGCGAGTCCTGAATCTGCCAAATGTTCGACAGGCTGTTCTGTATCCGCGCGACCGTTACAGGGTCGCACCGTAAGCTCTGGAATTTTCCTTCGGCCCTTTGCCTTCATCGCGACGGTCTGCGAGACATCCGCTAATAGCCCGTGCCGCGGTGGACACTATTCGGCAATGGCGCTTCGAGCCCTACAAATTGAACGGCGAGCCCATCGACGTGTTTAGCAAAGTAGCCGTCTATTTTGTTCAGGACGAGCCTTGACCGTAACCCGCAGTGATCCTCAGGCACGTGATCCGACGTTGCACAGGCTAGCTGATGAAAAATCGCAATTGCGCGCTCAGAACCGGTCTTGAGGCGACTCTTGAGCGAATCAAGGCTGGTGTGCCGATCCCGCCGATTGAGCCTTCTCAGATTGAGCGTGTGTGGGAAGGTTTGAGCCGCATTCGCCGGGAGACATTGCCAAATGTGACCGTCGGTCTTACTGCAGCCTGCGGCAATCCCGAATTCGCGCCAAAGAACCCTGTCGAGCAGATCGCATTGTCTGTACGATATCGAGCGCAGCTGACGTCATCAGCAATTACCTGATTACGGATTCCATCAGTTACAACATGGATGGAGGTCTCGCCATCGCTGCTCGGAGTCAGCCGGTTACTGCGAGTAGCTGGGCCACTTCGAGTCCAAGCGGGCAGTCTCCGGTTGTGGCTACCAGCATCTCCCAAGCCGCGGGTCCTGGGGTGCACGATTCCATGAGCCGGCCCACGATCCCCGCTCTTTTGAAGGACAATCTATCTTTCGATCCGAACCTCAACGGGTGTCAGCGATCCGCATCCTCATTGGCACCCGCTGAACCTCGACGATCTCTGGTCTGAAAAGGACCAAGTAGGCAGGCCCGGATTGGCTTGAGGGCCAGGCGCCCTCTCACGGCGAGCAGGTTCTGTTGCGCTCCGTTGTTGAATCAGTTCTCCAGCTGGGTTCTTTCTCCCGAGCCACGGCTCTTGCCGTCGCAAGAGCTGCAGCTTCGTCGGGCACGACGGTATAAATTAGCAGAGCTCCGAGAATCCCGGCGGCGGTCATTACGACCCAGGCAAGATTGTAGCTGTGGTACGCGTCGTAAATGCGCCCGGTGAGCCACGGGGCAATCCATTGGCCGACTGTATATGCGGATATAGTGAGAGCTAACACGGTGCCCAGCACCGACAACCCGAAGCACTCGGCCATCAGCAGCGGGATCAGCATGTAGTCGGCTCCCAAAGTAAACCCGAATATGGCCGCAAAACACCATACCGCAGCCGGGTAATCACTCAATAGGAGGAGCGAAATTGTAGCGGCCAGCACCAAGTAGAAGCAGGCCATCAAATTTTTCTTGTTGCCCCGGTCTGCAAGATGACCGACGGTCACCCGCCCCGCAAGGCTCGAAGCAAGCATCGCGCTAAAGACCCTTGAAGCCACCTTAAGGGAATAGCCGTGGTCCGTGAGCAGGAGAACCAGGTGCTGGGTTACGGCGCCCACCGCCCCAATCGTGAGTGTGCATCCCAGGGTAATCAACCAGAAATTGCGCGAGCGCAGAAAATACCCAAAACGAGTGCCGGTGTTGCGTGCCTGCAGTCGAAAATCTGCCGTCGCAGCGATAGAAGAATTCGGTCCGCTGCCGACTACCGGCCCGCCATCCGGTAGCAAGTGCATATCGGCTGGCCGGGACTTTGTCATCCATTGTGCGATCGGAAATAACACGACGAGCATCGCTCCGCCACTAATGTGCAGGCTGTGTCGCCAGCCGATGGTTTGGATCAGAAGCTGAAGGACGAGCGGAGAAACTACACCACCTAAACCGAGTCCCACGTACGCATAGCCCATAGCGCGACCCCGCTTAATATGAAACCAGTTGGCAACCAGCACCTGGTTGGGAATCGGTCCACTCAGGACATAACCGACTGCCGCCACATTGCACAGGAAATAGAACTGCCACAGCCGCGTCATACTGCCCATCAGGATCAGTGACAGTCCGACAAGCCAGATGCCGGCCGAAATCACCTTTTGAGTGCCGACTCGGTCAATCAGCACGCCGGCGAGAACACCCACCGGTAAAGCCACTCCGGCAAACCCTATCAGAAAGCCCGTCGTAAGCTGTGTGCGTGTGAACTGCAGGGAATGAACCAGAGAAGGATAGAAGACCGGAAGCCCGTAGAACACCATTCCAACAGTGAAGAACAGGTTCAGGAAAGCTGCCAGCACTATCAGCCATCCGTAAAAAACACGCATCTCGAACCGTTCCTCCGCTAGCAGTCTTCACGCAAAAAGTGCTGCGGCTACGCCGCAAGCCAGTCATTGAGATGCTGCGCGACAAAGTCGTCATCGTTGAGATGAGAATAATCCCGGCACACCCGGTCGATTTCCTCGCGTTGCCCGAGGCTGAGGTCTTCACGAGGGTCCAAACACCATGTGCCCTCGAGCAGACCCTGTCGCCGCAGAACCTCGTGCAATCCGGGAATACAGCCGGCAAAGTTATTGGCGGAGTCGAAGAATGCAGCGTTTGCATCCGTGACCTCAACGCTCCTGCGGATAAGCCAATTGGGAACGGCATCGCAGTTGCGTGCGGCGCGGTGGCATTCTCGCAGCAAATCAACTGCGCGTCGCGTCCAGACTGCCCAATGCCCGAGCAATCCTCCAACCAGCCGCAGTACTCTCTTTTCTCCACCGACCTCAAACACGTAAGGCGTCACCAGGTCCATTACGATGTTGTCATCGTTTCCGGTGTACAGAGCAATATCTCGTCCTGACTCAGCTACCGCGCGGATTACATCCAGAGTCTGATATCGGTTGAAGGGCGCGATCTTTATTGCAGCTAGATTTTCAATTTCCAGGAACTCGCGCCAAAAGGAATAGGAAAGATGACGTCCGCCGGCGGCAGGCTGTAAGTAAAAACCCACGATCGGAATAACCTCCGATACACGGCGGCAATGCTCTACCAAAAACTGGTCGTCAGCTTGTTTCAAAGCGCCCAGACTCAACAGGCCCGCGTGATACCCACTATCGACCAGCATTTGAGCTTCGTGCATTGCCTGGGCAGTATCTCCGCAGATGCCTGCGATGCGGACTAAAGGCTCGGCACGGGTCGTGTCAGCGCGGTTCATCTCTTCTGCCGTCAATTCGAGCACCGGCTCGAAAAGCCCGATTCGCGGGTCGCGAATGGCGAACTGCGTGGTGTGAACTCCGATGGCTAGTCCGCCCGCACCGGCGGCAATGTAGTAGCGGGTCAGCGCCCTTTGGCGTCGTTCATCGAACCGCCTTTGAGCGGTGAGCGCCAGAGGATGAGCAGGAATTACCACGCCGCAACCAAGAACCCGCCGCACCCTCTCGTCCAGTTTCGACGTCATTTAGAAATCCCCGCCTCGATTTTCAAAATGAGTCGGTTTCGACAGTGTCTCGCCGCCGCGCAGCGCCCAATCGGCAACCCACTCGAGCATTTGACGTACTCCGACCCGGGGATAACCAAACAGTTCCGTTGCCTTCTGAGCGTTGCATATCAGCGCGTCTCCCGACTCCGTACCTTCAAAACCCACGGGCTTGTTCATGAGTCTCGCCAGCTCCTCGGCAACGCGCCGCACGCTTAGGAGCTCCGGTCCAGCGATATTGAGTACTAGCGGAGGCGTGGAAGCGTGGAGCAGCGACCGCAGGCTCATGGCCGCAGCATCTCCCTGCCAGATGGCGCAGAAGTACCCCATGGCAAGCGGCACAGGGTTTCCAGACAAAATCAGCTGCGCCAGGTCCATGAACACGCCGTAACGCAACTCAATCGCATAATAGAGACGGAGGACAGACATGCGGATATTTTCGCTCCGGCTGAAGTGTTCGAAAATCCGCTCCCGCCCCAGGCAACTCAAGGCATACTCACCCACTGGACGCAACGGGTCGCCCTCGCGCGAGCC
>JBPYDQ010000818.1:0-4623 GCA_051986135.1 Terriglobales bacterium
TGATCGTGGCCGACCCTACCAGCATGCCACTATTCCTGAATACAACCTTGCCGGTCGGGGCGATCCAACCAGCGGAAGTCACGTTTGCCATAAGCGTAACAGCCTGCCCGTAAATCGATGGATTCAGATTTGAGGTAATCGTCGTGCTCGTACGCCACTTCGTTGCACCCAGGTACACGCTTACAACCCCATGGCCGTCCCAGAAGTAATTTGCAGCGATGATGTCAGTCTTAAAGTCCCTGTTCACATCCGCGACCGTTACCCAACTCGCGAAGTCTCCTCCCAATCTGAAGTTCCTTACGCCTTGAAAAGTGCCGTTACCATTGCCGATGTATACCCCCACGCTACTGTGACGCGATGCCATCTCGATGCCAGGGGCGATTACCAAGAACGGACAAGTTGGCGACTTTCACCGATGCTGCGATTCTACCTGTGTGGGCCTTGGACTCGGTGCCTATTACTGCCGGGAGTACCGGGGTGGGGACATTAAATTACTTCGCGTTAATAGACGTTAATAATGATGTCCGGTCCGTGCGATGACTTGGATTCGGGGTAAGAACGACCCAAAGTACACCGAAACAAGCTTCCATGGCTTCAGGCGCAGTGCTGCTCATGAAACCTGAAAGCCAAAAGTTCCCCAGAAGATTGCGTAAACGCTACAGGCACAAACCGAAGTCCATGTTCGAGCCCCGTGCTGACCGATTCGGCGAAGAAGAGGGCGCAAGCGTCAGGCTAAGGTGATTCCGATGTCGAAACGGGCAGCCGTCCAATAGAACCCGCATAGTATGCGCACAATAGAGAGGGAACTAGTCATGCCGACTTCCCTAAGTTTTTGATTACATTGATCGTTAATCGTTAGTCCAAGTCGTTGGCAATTGGGTTGCCACCGAGGTGGCACGGCTCGAGGTCGGGGTGCCTTGGATGCGAACCCGGTTTCGGACATGCTGCTAAGGTGCTCGGAAGAATTCCTCTTTACGGGCGTGGCCTGAATTGGGCTGGAGGAAGTAATCCCTATGAATGTGCCGGCTGCGCCATGGGTAGAGGTCGAATCTTGACTTTGTGCTGGAGCTGAAGTGGGAGAAAGTTGACCTGATTGGTCGAACCAGGACTTGCGGGAGTATCGCTTCGTCCAAGGCTGCCAAAGCGATGGCAACAACCAGGGCAACGCAAACGAGAGTAGTCGCTTCATAGTAGGTACCTCGAAGCTATCGGGATCAAGGCATGATGGCCCGGGCGAGAGGCATGGCTTCCCGGTTGGACCTGCGGGTTTGCTGGTTCCAATAATTTCAGGAACTAGGCTACAATAGCGGATCGAGGATAAGTAATTATGGAATGGACTACCCCGGCGTTTGAGGAGATCCAGCTCTGCTGCGAGATCAACTCCTACGTCAGCGCGCAACTCTAAATCAGACCAGATGCTTGTAAAGCTGCTGGGAACCGCTGCCGGCGGGGCCTTCCCGCAGTGGAATTGTGCTTGCCGCAATTGTCGGCGAATGCGCGAGGGCGGCTTCCAGGGAAAAGCTCGCACCCAGCTGCAGGTAGCCATCAGCGCAGACGACGAGAGTTGGTTCCTGCTTAACGCTTCCCCTGATGTTCGCTCGCAAATTGAAAGTGATACCGTCTTCCAGCCGCGGGGCAAGCCGCGGGGCACGCCCATTGCGGGAGTGGTGCTGACTAGCGCCGATCTCGATCAGGTGCTCGGGCTGCTCATGTTGCGGGAGTTTCAGCGGTTTCAAATCTACGCAACGGAGGCAGTGCAACGGATTCTGCGGGAAGATAATTCGATGTTCACTGTGCTGAACCGCATTCCTGAGCAGGTTACATGGGTGAATATCACTCCCGGCCATCGTTTCCATTTGTTTTCGGGTCGCGAAAAGGGGGGTCTGTCGTGTACTCCGGTGTCGCTGGGCGAGCATTTCCCCCCGTACATGCCAGAGCATCGACGGCGGCATATTCCAAGTGGCGAAACACTGCTGGGGCTAATAATTCAGAGTGAGTCCGGGAGGCGGCTGGGATACTTCCCTGCTGTGCCCGAAATCAGTCCCGCGCTTTTCGAGGAGCTTGCCCAGGCGGATGTGGTTTTGTTCGATGGCACTTTTTGGGCCGAGGATGAGCTGATTAAAATAGGTGGCACTGGGCCGGGCGCGGGCGCGACTGGCCATCTTCCGGTATCGGGATCCGACGGCAGCCTGCATTTGCTGTCGGGAATAAAGGCGAGAAAGATCTACGTACACATAAACAACACCAACCCCATGTTAGACGAGTCAGGGGCAGAGTATCGCGAGGTGCGTGCCAGGGGATGGGAGATTGGCGAGGACGGATGGGAATTCAGACTGTAAGCGCACAAGAGGCGCCGTTGACAAGAGAAGCCTTGCAAGCGCGCATGCGTGAAATCGGCCACCAGCTGTACCATCATCGGCATCCGTTTCACCTGCTCATGCACCAAGGCGAACTCAGTCGCGGGCAGCTACAGGCATGGGCGCTGAACCGTTATTACTACCAGAGCGCCATACCGAGGAAGGACGCGATCATTTTGTCCCGCAGCGAAGATGCGGAATTTCGTCGGGTCTGGAGAAAACGAATCGTTGATCATGATGGAGATGGTGTCGGCGAGGGTGGTATTGAGCGCTGGATTCGCCTGGCGGAGGCGACGGGGCTATCCCGCCAGCGCGTGATGGGGGGCAGCGAAGTGCTGCCGGCGATTCGATTCGCTGTCGATGCCTACCTTGACCTGGTCAAGACGCGAACCTTTCTGGAGGCCATCGCCTCGTCGCTCACGGAATTGTTCTCGCGCGATCTGATTGCCTTACGGATAGACGCCCTGCGACAACACTATTCATGGCTGGCGGGCGGGCTTGATTACTTCACGGCCCGGCTTGAGCAGGCGCCCGAAGATGCAGCCTTCGCCTTCAATTACGTTGCCGAGCATGCTCGAACCCGTGCCGATCAGGAACTGGCGTTGGATGCGCTGCGGACGAAATGCCATATTCTGTGGGCGCAGCTGGACGCGCTGTATTTCGCCTATGTTCAGCCACGCCAGGTTCCTCCGGGAGCCTTTATTCCCGACAAGGAGCGGTAAGTTGCCACATCCAGAAGACATGAGTCGGCCACGGCTGGCAGCCGGCTGCCGATGGGCGGAAACGAATGCGGAGGAGCGGACGGTATTGTTCCCCGAAGGCGCAATTGTCATCAAGGGCACGGGGCGCGACATACTGGAACACTGCAATGGACAGCGCACATTCGCAGAGATTGTGCAGGAACTGCAGGCCCTGTACACGCTCACCGACGTCCAAAAAATCAGGAAAGAAGCTGGCAATTTTCTCGAGCAGCTGCGCGAGAAACGAATCGTGGACTTCTGATGTCTTTCGTACCTCTAGCACTGATCGCGGAACTGACCCACCGTTGTCCGCTGCACTGCGTGTACTGCTCGAATCCCGTCGAGTTGCAGAAATCGGCGTCGGAGCTGAGTACGGAAGAGTGGAATCGTGTGTTCCAGGAAGCGGCAGCTCTCGGATCGCTCCATGTTCACCTCACCGGCGGGGAACCGCTGGCGCGCTCCGATCTCACCCGGTTGATCGCGGGCGCGCGCGCGGCAGGACTGTACACAAACTTGATCACCTCAGGGATCGGGCTCTCCGAAAAGCGGCTACAAGAGCTGCTGGCGGCAGGATTGGAACATATCCAGCTTAGCTTTCAGCATTCGCGAGAGGATGCGGCTGATGCTGTCGCCGGAACTCGCAGCCACGCTTTGAAAGTCGAACTTGCTCGTCTGATAAGAAAGCAGCGGGTTGCCTTCACCATGAATATCGTGGTGCATCGGCAGAACCTCGATTACCTCCCAGAAATCCTGGCGTTCGCGGAACAGCTTCAACCGGATCGGCTGGAGATTGCCAACGTGCAGTACTACGGATGGGCATTGCCCAACCGTGATTTCCTTCTGCCCACACGCTCGCAAGTGGAAAAGTCCATAGGGACGATTGCGGAGGCCGAGGAGCGGCTGCGCGGCAAGATGAGGATTGATTATGTCGTGCCGGATTATTACGCGCGCTATCCAAAGGCCTGCATGGGGGGATGGGCGCGACGATTGATACTGATCGATCCGGCCGGTCGTGCTCTTCCTTGCCACGCCGCCCGTGTGATTCCCGGGATCGAATTCGAGCATGTGCAGCGACACTCGCTCGAGTGGATATGGCGAGAGTCGGCTGCCTTCAACAAGTTTCGTGGCGAGGATTGGATGGTGGAACCCTGCCGCAGTTGCGAGCGGCGCAGCCAAGACTTTGGCGGGTGTCGCTGCCAGGCATTCTTGTTGGCCGGTGCTGCGAACGCAACTGATCCTGTCTGTTCGCTCTCCCCTTTCCATGCGGTTGTGGAGAAAGCGATACAACGAAGCAATCGAGTGAGCCAAGCCGGCATAGTTGATCAGTCGCTTTCATCACAAACTCAGCCTTGGTCCTATCGCTTGAATCCCAGATGAGCTAGATGTAAATGTTGCGCGGCACGAAAACAGCCGCGAGGGCAACCGGAGGGCTGCGGGGAACGCCTGGCGTCGACTGCTCCGGTTACGCCGAGCTTTAGGTCGCCCGGTTCGATATTCTCGTCGCGCTCCGGAGCAACGTCCTCAGG
>JBPYDQ010000819.1:0-14694 GCA_051986135.1 Terriglobales bacterium
TGAACGACGACGAGCCGGACGAATCATTTCTCGAATTCATGGAGCGCTGCTGTCCAGAGAGCGGCAAAGAAACTAAAGAAAGAGCCCGAGCCTATATCACCGGATTTCATGCGGCCGATCCCGCTGCCATCAGTGTTCACTCTTTGGTTAGGGGAATCAGAGCCGATGAGAAGATCGAGGGGGACCGAGCTTTCCGCATTCCGGGCGGCTATACCCGACTGATTGAGTTATTCGGAAAGCGGTTGAGCACGGCCGGAGTCCCAGTTCACCTGAATACCGTCGTGCGCGAGGTTCGCTGGACGGATCGCAAAGTTACCGTCAACTGCCATACCGACGAGGGGCACAAGTATTTTTCCGCGCCCAGGGTCCTACTAACCGTCCCGTTGGGGGTTTTGCAATTGCCCCCAGACGACCCGGGTGCTCTTCATTTCATCCCCGACTTACCACAATCGAAGAAAGGCGCTCTAAGCCACCTTGCGATGGGGAACGCAATGCGGGTGACGCTTCAGTTTCGGGAACGGTTCTGGGAGCGGGTCGAGCCGTTGGGGTCGAAGACGCTGGGAGAGATGCGCTTCCTTTTCTCACGCCGGAAGTGGTTTCCGACCTGGTGGACGGTCATGCCCGAGCGCCGGCCCCTGATCACAGGGTGGGCTCCCTTCCACGATGCGGAGGAGTTATCCGGACACGATGCGGCGATGATTTTCTCCTCTGCCTGCCAGACCTTGGGAGGGTTATTACATTTGGGCGAACAGCAGGTTGAGGATCTGGTGGAGTCGGCAGCCTTTCATGACTGGCAAACCGATCCCTTCTCGCGTGGCGCCTACAGCTACGTGAAGGTCGGCGGCGACTCGGCGCAGGCCGATCTGGCGACGCCCGTCGAGCACACTTTATTTTTTGCGGGCGAGGCAGCCGACGTCTCCGGATATCACGGAACCGTGCACGGCGCGATTGCCTCCGGCCGGCACGCCGCTCAGCGAATTTTGGACAAATGAAATGCTAAGCCACGATGCTGGACAAACCCTTACGGCCCCGCGCAGCTCGCAGGTTTGAAGAACATCGGTGCCCAACGGGTGCAGAGCTTACTGGATCGTACTGGCGACGTTCGAGAATACGGTATTGGAATTACTGCCGATAAGGCGGATAGTTCCCACCACAATGATGAGAATCACGGCCACCATTACCGCGTATTCTGCAATATCCTGACCGCCTTCCTCTGTCCATAATCTGCGAATAACATCCGACACGCTACCCTCCAAAGGAGCAGAATACAATTGCTTGGTTCCCCCTACGGCCCTCAATGATGAACTGTGTAGGCTGGGTTGTCAATGAGTTACTACGAATTTGATTAACTTCACGTCCGAAGGCGGTTTTTCGCACCTCCAGCCCAGTCCGGGAAGCTAGAATCAGAGCCATGGCTGCGGCCCTCGAATTCGATGGGGTTACGAAACAATATGACCGCTGGTACGGTGGAGGTTCGGTTACGGCGCTCGATCGTCTGACCTTGGCGATCGAGCCGGGCGAGATTTTTGGATTCTTAGGGCCGAACGGGGCAGGCAAGACAACGGCCATCCATCTCGCCATGGGCTTCATGCGGCCAACTCGAGGCCGGGGACGGCTGCTGGGAAAGCCTTTTGGCGACGCCAAGACCCGCGGCCGTGTCGGGTTTCTGGCGGAAAACGTCGCGTTTTATTATCGTCCTGCCGAAGAACTGGTGCGATTTTACGGTGCCTTGAACGATGTGCCCCGATCCCGTCTCAAGCCCCGTTCGCGCGAAGTGCTCGCGGCCGTCGGTTTGCTCGAAAACCGCCGTCAGAATGCAAGAAAATTCTCCCGTGGCATGCTGCAGCGGGTGGGCTTAGCGCAGGCTCTCATCAACGACCCGGAGCTTGTGGTATTGGACGAGCCCACTTCGGCTTTGGATCCCTTGGCCCGAGTTACGGTGCGCGAGCTGCTCACCGGGATGCGTAGTGCGGGGAAAACGATTTTCCTCAGCTCACACTTGTTGTCGGAGGTTGAATTGATATGCGACCGTGTGGCCGTGCTTAACCGCGGACGCCTGGTCGGCCTGGGCAGGACCTCGGACCTGCTCGCAACCGATCAAAAGCTGGAAATAACGGCCCGGGGCATCGCCAGGGACTCGTTTCCGGGAGCCGAGGCCAGTGATCGAGTCGTGCGATTCAAAGTTCCCGCAGAAGAACAACGGGCGGCGCTCGAACGCGTCTGGAACTTGGGGGGGGAAGTGGTCAGTGTTAATCCTGTACGCCGTTCGCTCGAGCAACTTTTCCTCGAACTCACCCGGTCCTCTAGCCCCGGGAAAGACATAGCTCCATGAAGCAGGTACGCTTGATTGCCATCAACTTCGTGCGTGAACAGCGCTGGCCCATTCTTGTTCTGATGCTCTGGGTGGGGGTGCTTATCGCGATGGGACTAGTTTACGATTTGCGCCAGGCGGGCGAGGAGGTGCTGTTCGTTTTCAAGCAGGTCGCGGCATACGGCATGGCCTTCGCGGTTTTTTTTGGCGCCTCGGCCATTCACAATGAGCGCAAGACGCGGCGTATTTTGTCCGTGCTGTCCAAGAGCGTAGGGCGGGAGCAGTACATTGCCGGGTTGTTATGCGGAATCATCTTTGCGGTTTCCATTTACTGTTTTGCCATGGCGATTACTGGCACTTGGATTCTGGCGCCGGCCGGTTTTCCTGCGGCGCATGTATGGTTTCTGATGGCCTATCTGTTGGTAGCTTGTGTGCTGGCCGCTGCGGTGGCGGTCGTGTTTTCGACATTTCTGAACCCGCTGTTCGCTACCTTGTGCGCAATTCTTGTCTTGGCACTACCCGCCGCGGCTGGGTTCGGGTTCGACTCTAAATGGGCGAGCCTGGTTCCGGTTTATTCATTGGTCGGACTGCTGATGAGAGCGTCGTTTTCCGAGAAGTGGACGCCACAATGGGGTTTGTTGGCGTTGGGCGTGGTGGATGCAGGCCTATGCTGGCTGGCCGCGTCGTGGGTATTCGGCCGTCGCGATATCGCCGTTGCAGTCGATTAAGCCGGTTACTTGGGCAGGGCATCGGACGGCAGCCGAGCGGACGCAGGCGCTTCGACCAGTTCATTGGCGGCGCGTTGTGCGTAGCCCAATACACGTCCGGGAAGAACTCCCAGGTAGATCGTCGCTGCCAAGCTGATCACCAGCGCGGTTCCCAGGGCGAAGGGGACTCTGGTTACGGGAATGGCCTCCCGTTCCTCACGCATATACATCACCACGATCACTCGTAAATAATAGTAAGCCGCGACCGCGCTGTTGATGACGGCAATGATCGTCAGCCCGATCAGATTCGCCTGGAGCGCGGCCGAGAACACGTAAAATTTGGCGAAAAAGCCGCCGGTTACGGGAATGCCAATCAGGGAAAGCAGAAAGATAGTGAGCGTGGCGGCCAGAATAGGTGAACGGCGGCCGAGTCCGGCATAATCATCCAAGGTGACGTAACGCTCCCCAGCGCTGGCGAAATGGCTGACCACGGCAAACGCCCCCACATTCATGGCTGCGTAGGCGGCCGTGTAAAACATGGCGGCGGAGACGCCAGGGTCGGGCCCTACGGCGAAGGCGATCAGCAAGTAACCCGCGTGAGCGATGGAGGAATAGGCGAGCAGACGCTTGACATTGGTCTGCACCAGGGCAGCGATATTCCCCAGGCACATTGAGAGGGCGGCGGAAATCCAGATCAGCCACAGGCGTCCCGGGGCATTCGCCTCAAACAGAATTCGCAACAGAACGGCAAAGACCGCAGCCTTGGGGGCCGTCGACATGAATCCAACCACCGGCGCTGGAGCACCCTCGTAAACATCGGGCGTCCAAATGTGAAACGGGGCGGCGGCAACCTTGAAACCCAAGCCGACGAACATCAGCGCAACCCCCACATCGGCCAGCACCGGTACCTGGCGAGAGGAAAGCACCTGACTCATTTTGTTGATATTGGTGGAGCCGGTTGCGCCGAATATCATCGCGATGCCGTACAGGAAGAAGGCGGTCGCGAACGAGCCCAGCAGGAAGTATTTCAACGATGCTTCACTGCTGGAAGCTTCCCAGCGACGGAATCCCGCCAAAATGTAGGTCGAAATGGATGAGATTTCGAGCGCGATGAAGATCAGAACTAACTCCATGGCGGACGACATGAGGCACATGCCCATGGTGCCGAACAGGATCAAGGCGTAGTACTCACCGGCGCGAATGCGCTCGACTGCCATGTATTCGTAGGACGTGAGGATCACGATTGCGGCAATCGTCGTTACCAACACATGGAAAAAGACGCTGAAGCTGCTGACCTGGACCATGTTCCAGAAGGCCAACCCGGGATAGCCGGCCTGGAAAAGGGACGCTGCGATTGCAGCCAAAGAGCCGATCAGCGCGATCGTTCCGAGCGCCTGCTGGTGCCGGCGCTCGTCGATGAGCGGCTCGACCACCATGATGATAATGCCAAACAAGGACAGCACGAGTTCGGGGAGAATGCGGATGTAATCCGCGATTTCGGGAATAGGGGGCATCGCTTGCGCGCTCATTGTCCTGCTACCTTGGCCGCCAACGGTAGCAAGCTAACCAGCGCCTTCTCGACGGCGGGATCAATCGAATTCAGCCAGATCATGGGAGCAACCCCCATGACTAGCGCCATGACGGCCGCCGGCCACAGCGCCGCCTTCTCGAGACCTCGGAGGTCGGGGATGGACCGATTGGCTTGGTTGGTTACTTTCCCGAAGAACACACGCTGATACATCCACAGCAAGTAACAAGCGCTCCAGATCACGCCCGTCGCAGCCAGGATGCCATAAAGGGCGCGTGCCCGGAACGCCCCCGACATAACCAAGAACTCCCCTACGAAACCATTCAACAGCGGCAGTCCTGCCGAAGACAGAACCATGAATAAGAAAAGTGCCGCATAAAGCGGCATGGGAGTTGCCAAGCCGCCAAACTCGCGGATTTCATAAGTATGCCGCCGCTCGTAAATGATCCCGGCGAGCATAAACAGGGCTCCCGTGGAGACGCCGTGGGCCAGCATCACAAACACGGCTCCGTTCAGCCCTGCGCTGGTGAAGCTAAAGATCCCGAGGACAACGAACCCGAGATGGCTGATCGAAGAATATGCGATCAGCTTCTTCATATTCGGCTGCACCATGGCAACCAGTGCGCCATAAATGATGCCGATCACAGCGAGCGTGACAATCCAGGGTGCATTGCGCTGCGCTTGTTCAGGGAACAGACCGAGATTGAATCGCAGCATGCCGTAGGTGCCCATCTTCAGCAACACCCCCGCCAGGAGAACCGAGCCTGCGGTGGGAGCCTCGACGTGCGCATCCGGCAACCAGGTGTGCAGGGGAAACAGCGGCACTTTGACGGCGAAGGCGACGAAGAAACCAAGAAACAGCCAGGGCGCGGCCGCTTGAAATCCCCTCACCTGCCCGTTGAGAATCGCATTCTTGACCACCGGGAAATCGAAACTCCTGACTTTCGCGTACAACCACAGGATGGAGGCCAGCATGAAGGCCGATGCGATCATGGTGTACAGGAAGAATTTCACCGCCGCATACACTCGCCGCCCGTGCCCGAAAGCTCCGATCAGCAGCGCCATGGGGATAAGCGTGGCTTCCCAGAAGAAGTAGAAAAGAAACAGGTCGAGGGCAGTGAAGACTCCGATCAGCGCCGTCTCCATAATAAGGAGCAGGATGAAGAATTCCTTCACCCGATCACGAATGGAGTTCCAGGAGATCAGGACGCATAGCGGGGTCAGGAACGTGGTCAGCAGGAGCAGCCACATGGAGAAGCCATCTACGCCCATGTGGTAATGAATATTGGGGCTGGAGATCCATTGACGATTGATATCGAACTGAAATCCGGATTGGCCGCGTTGAAAGTGCGCTGGGAGATGGAGCGACAGAATGAACACCAGCAGAGAAGTGACGAATGCGAAGACGCGGATGTCGCGATCACGCCGCGGCACAAAGAGGAGCAGAATTGCGCCGCCCAGCGGGATGAAGGTGACCAGCGTCAGAATCCAGTCATTGAGATCCGTAGTGCTCATGTCAAAGCGATCCAGATCATGTAGGCAATCACCGCGGCCCCTCCCAAAGCAATCCAGCCTGCGTAAGAGCGCACGTTGCCGGACTGCATGTGCCGCAAGGAATCAGAGAGCTGCCTCGCGCCCCGGGCAGCGTCATCGACCGTTTCATCGATAATCCGTTGATCGATTCCCTGCCAGAGGATCTTGCGCGAGCCCTCAATCAACGGCTTCACAAACAGCAAGCCGTAAAATTCGTCCACGTAATATTTGTTCACCACGGCGGTATACAAACCGTTCAACCAAGCCGCAATCTGGGCCGGCAACTCCGGGTGGCGCTGGTAAAGCAACCACGCCAGCAAACAGCCGAGGGCCGCAGCACAAACCGATATCAGCGTAGACTCCAGCTCCCGGCGACCTTGTTCCGTCACGGCCTGACCCGCCTGAGGGGCGGACTCGGTTAGCCTGTAGCCGGTGGCGCCTGTGCGGACAGCGGGTTCGAGAAATTTCTCAAAGTTCTTGCCGATATTCACCCATCCGCCGACTACCGACAGAATCGCCAAAATGACCATCGGGATCAGCATGACTTTGGGACTCTCATGAATCAGGTGGCCGTCTGGCGCGGGCACGGGTGGTTGCGCGCTCGGAGTGCGCCCCGAGCGCGACCCGGCTCCGGCATCGTCCGGGTGCGCGCTGGTTTCCTCTGCCGCTCCTCGATATTGACCAAAGAAAGTGAGGAACCAGAGTCGAAACATGTAAAACGATGTAAGGAACGCCGTGAACTCCCCCAGTACCCAGAGAGCCAGGCTTCGACGCGAAGCCTGCCACAGGATCTGGTCCTTGCTGAAAAATCCGGCCAAGGGCGGGAAGCCGGCAATGGAGAACACTGCCACCGTCATCGTCCAGAAGGTCCAGGGAATTTTCCTCCTCAGGCCACCCATCCGGCGCATGTCTTGCTGACCTCCGACGGCGTGAATCACCGATCCCGCCGCCAGGAACAGCAGGCCTTTGAAGAAGGCATGCGTCATGAGGTGAAAAATCCCCGCGGTATACGCCAAAACCCCGCAGGCCATGAACATATAGCCCAGTTGGGAAATGGTCGAATAGGCGAGAACCTTCTTGATGTCGGTCTGCGCAATCGCAATGGTGGCGGAGTACAAGGCGGTGAGCGTCCCGATTACGGCGACAATAGTCAGGGCGTTCGGAGCTCGATCGAAAATTAGGTGGGAGCGGGCCACCATATAGACGCCGGCGGTAACCATGGTCGCGGCGTGAATCAAAGCCGAGACTGGGGTGGGACCTTCCATGGCATCGGGAAGCCAAACGTAGAGGGGAATCTGAGCTGATTTACCGGCCGCTCCGACCATCAGCAAAATGCCAATACTAGTAAGCAAGCTCACCCCGGCCGTCTCGCCCGGGAGTTGGGAAATCGCGGCAAAAACCTGAGAGAAAGTCAGCGATCCGAAGTGCTTAATAAGCAAGAAAAGGGCGATGAGGAATCCAAAATCGCCGATCCGGTTCACAATGAATGCCTTCTTGCCAGCCGATGCGGCGGAGTCTTTCGTGAACCAGAACCCAATCAGCAGATACGACGCCAGGCCCACACCTTCCCACCCGATGAACATCACCAGATAGTTGTTCGCCAGGACCAAGGTCAGCATAAAAAACATGAAGAGGTTCAGATACGAGAAAAAGCGGTAGAGTCCGCCCTCCTCCCACATGTAGCCGACCGAGTAGATGTGGATAAGAAACCCCACGCCGGTTACGACCAGCAGCATGATCATCGAGAGCTCGTCCAGGTAAAATCCGTACTCGGCCCGAAATGAGCCGGCGCGGATCCAGGTGGCGTAGGTCTCGATGTGGGGCAGTCGAAGCGCGAAGAATTCGGAGAGGACGAACAAGACCATCAGGAACGCGGCACCACAGAAACCCACGCCGATAGCCGAGACCATCTGGCGCGAAAAGCGGCGCCCCAATAGGCCGTTGATGGCCGCCCCCATCAGGGGCAGGATCGGGATAAGCCACAAATGGAGCGAGGCCTCGGTCATAGCTTGAGCAGGTTCACCTGGTCGACATTGAGCGTTTCGCGGGTGCGGTACACGGCAATAATGATCGCCAATCCGACCGACGCTTCTGCTGCCGCGACTACCATTACAAAGAAAACGAACACTTGCCCGCTCAACGCGTGCCAATGAGCGGCAAAGGCCACAAACGATAAATTGACGCCGTTGAGCATCAACTCAATCGACATGAAGATGGTGATGATATTCCTTTTGATCAGGAAACCAGTCACTCCGCAGGCGAACAGGATTCCGCTGAGCACTAAGTAAGCAGAAAGAGGCACCATCAGCGTTGCCTCCCTTCTCCCGATCGAGGCAGCGTTTCGTGGCTGGCCAGAACTACCGCTCCCATGATGGCGATTAATATCAGCACGGAGGTGACCTCAAAGGGCAGCAGGAAATCATGAAAAAGAAGCGGCGCAATCGCGGTCGGAGTTCCGGGCAAGGCGCCCACCCCGACCGTCCGGGTATCGGAATAGCGGACGAGAACCCACCCGAGCAGGATGCTTCCGACGAGCATTCCGGGGACGCCAAAAAGAAACGCCACGCGGCTGCCGCGCGTTCGTTCTTCCTCACCCGCATTGAGCAGCATGATAGTGAAGACAAACAGCACCATGATGGCGCCGGCGTAAACAATGACTTGCACGGCAGCGACGAATTCAGCGCCCAGCAGCAGGTATTCCACCGCCAGCGAAGCCAATACCGCGATCAGCGAAAGGGCGCTGTCGATGGGGTGGCGCTGGGCCAGCAAATTGATCGATCCGGCCACGCTGATGGCTCCGAATACCAGAAATATGACCCAATGAAGCATGAGAATCAGTTCTCGGTTCCGAGTTCCTGGTTCGTCCGTTAACGGCAGGCGACCTCGTGCCAGCTATACGGCCAACTTTCCCAGCTCCGGCGGTTTTCGACCGAGAAGCTCGGAACCAAGAACTCGAAATCAACTCTAAGATCGCAAGGCGACGACCAGGCCCGTAATCACCAGGTTCGCTACCGACAATGGAAACAAGAACTTCCAGCCAAAATCCATCAGCTGGTCATAACGGAAGCGCGGCAGTGTGCCACGAATCCAGATGTAGAGAAACAGGAAAGCAAAGATTCGCAGCCCGAACCAGAATACCGGGAGAATGGCCTCGAGCCAGTACGGTCCGAACAGAGGTCCGTGCCATCCGCCCAGAAACAAAAGCGACGCCAGGCAGGCAACCGTGATCATGTTGGCATACTCCGCCATAAAAAACATGGCGAATTTCATGGCGCTATATTCGGTGTGATAACCAGCCACCAGTTCGGTTTCAGCTTCCGGCAGATCAAACGGCACTCGATTGGTTTCCGCAAAGGCCGCCATCAGATATATAAAAAACGCGACTCCTTGCCCGCGAAACACATTCCAGCGAGGGATGAAGCCCCAGAAATGACCCGCTTGCGCGTCGACGATTTCTCGCAAGCTGAGACTGCCGGACATGATCAGCACACCCACCAGCGACAGCCCGAGAGCAATTTCATAGCTCACCATCTGCGCGCTTGCCCGCAAGCCGCCCAGCAGGGAATACTTGCTGTTCGACGACCACCCGGCCAGCACTACTCCATAAACCCCCATCGAGGTGATGCCGAGAATAATCAACAAGCCAATATTGACGTCCGTGATCTGGAGCGGTGTATCGAGAGGGCCAATTCGAACCCAATTGCCAATTGGAATAACGGCGATCGAAGTCAGAGCCAAGATGAGCGAGATTATCGGGGCCGCGATGTAAAGCGGCTTATATACGTGCGGGGGCGTCAGATCCTCTTTGAAGATGAACTTCACCCCGTCGGCAAGCGGTTGCAGCAGTCCAAATGGTCCAACATAGCTTGGCCCCCACCGGTTCTGGATGTGGCCGACAACTTTACGTTCCAGCCAGACGGTGTAGGCCACCGCCGTCAGCAGCACGAAGACTGCGATCAGGGTCTTAACCAGCGAAACCAATATGAATATGCCGATGCTCACGTACGGTCCTATTTGCCGACAACTGGGCCTTCAGATTTCCAGGCACCACGACTCATCTGATTCGAGCTGTCAGCGTGAACCCCTGGCCAATTCTAGTCGGCGGCAACTTCTCCCGCCGGTACGCCATCCTGGTGTTCGATGACTGAATTCAGAGCGTTAGAATACCGCCCCAACGTGCCAGAGGTGAACAAGTTGTCATTCGCGGGCACGATCAATCGTGGATCCTCGACACTGCCAGGTCCCGTGAAAGTTGTATGTTGATCATTGCCGGCAAGTAAATTCTTGCGCGAAACGTCGTATCCCGGTACCAGCCGCTGAATTTCATCCAGGATCGCCATCGGATCGAATGGTGTCAGCTTAGGTTCGAGGCCGTGGGCTTCCAGCCATACGGCGTGGCGATCGGCTTCGCCGGCCTGCGCGCCTCGAGACTGCCCCATATCGGCGGGCGTGCCGCGCGTCAGGAACGGCACCAGCTTTCGGACGTCGAAAGACATAGCGTCGGCAATGCGCACCATCATCTCGAAGTCTGCCTTAGTACCCGTAACATCTCCCGCTTTCCGCACCAGCTGCAGGTCACCCGAGGTATTGGTGAAGCTGCCGGATTTTTCGTAGGCGTTGGCGGCGGGAAGGACCACGTCGGCGATAGCCGCGGTCTCGGTTAAGAACATTTCCTCGACTACCACGAAACACTTGGAAAAAACGAAGGGATCGACCGGGGTTCGACCAATCGGGTTGCTGCCCACGATATAAAGCGCCTTGAGTTTTCCAGCCTTGGCGGCCTCGATCATCTCGGGTAGATTCAGTCCGGCGGCCTCCGGCAGTCGTCCCCACTCTTCCCGGAATTTTGTACCCTGCGAGACGGGGACGTATCCAGGCAAGAGATCGGGATACATTCCCATGTCCGCCGCCCCCCGTGAGTTGGCGTAATCGCCGAGGCAAACGTATTTTGTACCCGCAAGCTCGGATCCAAACTTCACCAAACTGGCGATATCCGCTCCGCGAATCTCGCTGCCGAAAATGATGACCAGGTTCTGTTCTCGGCCGAGCTGGTCCCGCAAGGCACGCCAAGCCTGGGCATCGGTCGAGCTCGTGACCAGTCGATCGAGCGCACTGTCCTCGCCGGCCAAGAAGGCGGCAGCGCGGCCTTCGGTTCCCTCGGGCAGCTGGGCAAAGGCGATCGCCTGGCGGCGCAACTTAATGGATCGGGAGTTGATCACATACAAGCGCGACCGGTGCAGCCGAACATTGTTTCGTATCTGCCACGCCAAAAGCGGATGCTGGTTCGTCGGATCGTTTCCAATCAGCAGCATCCGAGGGGCATAGTACAGGTCGCGCATGCTGGCGGTGGCCTGCTGTTTCGCCGCAAGGGCAGCCGCGAAAGCAGGGAAGTCGGCCGTGCGGTGGTGGTCGATGTTGTTGGTCTCAAGCACCAGGCGCGCGAACTTTTGCAGCAGATAGTTTTCTTCGTTGGTGATCCGATTCGACCCGATTACACCGATGGCACTGCCACCGTCTCTGTCCCGCACCTCGGCAAGGCGTCTTCCGGTCAGCTCAAACGCTTCTTCCCAAGAGGCAGGAGTGAGTCGACCGCTCTTGCGGATGAGCGGCTGCTTGATCCGCTCATCGTGGCTGGCGAAATCGAAGGAATAGCGGCCCTTAATGCAGAGGAAGTCGCCGTTCATCCCGCTCTTGTCGCGATTGTCGCCGCGGACAATCTCCATTCCGGTTTCCGATCGCCGCACCCCCAGCGTCGTTTTGCAGCCGTCTCCGCAATGGGTGCAGGTGGTGTCGATGTGCGTCATCTCCCAGGGCCGCGTCTTATAACGGTATGCCCCGGAAGTCAGAGCACCGACCGGGCAAATGTCAATGCACATGCCGCACTCTTCGCACTCGAGGTGATCTTCTTTATTAGGCGCGATAATCGATTCCACACCCCGGTTCTGCACGCCCAGAGCCCAGACATCCATGCCCTCGCCACAGATGCGGACACAGCGGTAGCACAGAATGCAGCGCGGACGGTCAAAGTACACGACGGGCGACCATTGCTGTTCGTCGCGGTGGTTCTTGATATCAATAAACCTGGACTCGGCGGCCCCATAGGAGAAGGTCATGTCCTGCAGCTCGCATTCACCGCCGGCATCGCATACTGGGCAATCTAATGGGTGGTTTCCGAGTAAAAGCTCAACCATTCCTTTACGGGCCTGGTGGATCTCGGGCGCGTCGGTGGTTGCGATCATGCCTTCCGTGATCACCGTGGTGCAGGCGGTCTGGAGCTTAGGCATTTTTTCAATCTTTACCAGGCACATGCGGCAAGCGCCCTGCAGGGACAAGTTTGGGTAGTAGCAGAACGAAGGCACCGCGATGCCCACGCTCTTCGAGGCCTCGATCAGCAGCGTACCGGCAGGCGCGGTGACAGGTTTTCCATCGATCGTGATGTTTACGTCAGCCATGGAAGATACTCGTAAATCTTTGCTCGCTGCGCGCTCCTAAACCCAGCATCAAAACGCGGCAACAACAGTTCGGGTCCTTGCCAACGGCCAAAGACCAAAGGTACCTGTCACGCCAGTACCGGAAGTTGCTCGATCACCCCCGGTTTTTCGAACGGGCATCGTCGCCCCTGCAAGTGATCCTCGAACTCTTTTCTGAACTTCTTCACGAATGCGATGGTCGGCATCGCCGCCGCATCACCCAGCGGACAAAATGTCCGGCCCAGCATGTTCTCCGAGAGATACTGAAGGTTGTCGATATCTTTCTTAATGCCGCCGCCGGCGTGAAAACGCGTGAGCGTCTTTTCCAGCCAGTCGGTGCCCTCGCGGCAGGGAATACACCAACCGCAGCTCTCA
Source organism: Terriglobales bacterium (assembly GCA_051986135.1). Classification (GTDB taxonomy): domain Bacteria; phylum Acidobacteriota; class Terriglobia; order Terriglobales; family Acidobacteriaceae; genus Gp1-AA122. The sequence continues at coordinate 12,925 of JBPYDQ010000819.1, forward strand.
TGCCGGTAAAACTTCATGGTGCGGAGAGCGAATTTCACGATGCACGCCCGATCATCCAGCACCACCACGCCCCCGGAGCCGAGCATCGATCCGGCTTTCATCAGGGAATCGAAGTCCATGGCGACGTCGATCTCGTCCGCGGTTAAGCAGGGAGTAGAAGATCCACCCGGCACCACCGCTTTCAGTTTGCGTCCCCCGGGAATTCCCCCGCCCACGTCATAGATCATCTTCCTAAGGTTGTAACCCATGGGCAGCTCGTATACGCCGGGACGCTCCACATTGCCGCTTAGGCAGAACAGACGCGTGCCGCCGTTCTTAGCAGGACCGAGACCGGCGTACCAATCGGCACCCCTGAGAATGATATGGGGAACGCTGGCCAAAGTTTCGGCATTATTGATGACCGTGGGACCTCCCCAGAGTCCCACCACGGCGGGAAAGGGAGGACGGATGCGCGGAATGCCCCGTTTACCTTCGAGCGATTCCATCAGCGCCGATTCCTCACCTACCTCGTATGCGCCCGCGCCGCCATGCCAGTAGATGTCCAGATCGTAGCCGCTGCCGAAAATGTTTTTGCCCAGAAAGCCCCGCGCGTAGGCATCCTTGAGCGCCTTCTGCATGATGACCGATAAGTACCGGTATTCACCACGGATGTAGATGTACCCCGTGCGTGCTCCCACCGCGAAGGCGGCGATCATTACACCTTCGATCACCGAGTGCGGATCATGCTCGAAAATGAGCCGGTCTTTGCAAGTACCCGGCTCGCTTTCATCGCCATTGCAGAGTACGTATTTTGGTTTCGACGACTGTTTGGGAACGAATGACCATTTCAAGCCGGTGTTGAATCCAGCGCCCCCACGCCCCCTTAGCCCGGAGTTCTTGACTTCATTGATAATCGTGTCCGGCTGCATGTTCAGCGCTTTCCCGATAGCCCGGTAGCCGTCCAATTCCAGGTAGCGATCAATATTGGTGGCACCCAGGCCAAAGCGCTGGGAGACGATCTTTACCTCGTCGGGATGGGAAACTAGAAAAGCCATTTCTAATTTTTGTGACTGTAAGACTTCCTAACGAGCAAATTAGAAACACGGAAAACGAAATCTACTCGGTACCTTTCTTCCTATACTCCTCGAGAACGCTGTCCATTTTCTCCGGCGTTAGATTCTCGTGAAAATCGTAATTGACCTGGACGGCCGGGGCCCAGCTACATCCGCCGATACACTCCACTTCTTCGAGCGAGAACAGCTCGTCGGCGGTTGTGCCCTTATGGGGGATGCCCAGTTTCTGCCGGCAGTGTTCAAAGATTTCTTCGCCCCCGCGCAGCATGCAGGCGATGTTTGTACAGACCTGCACGTTGTACTTACCGCGCCGCTTGGTAGTCAGCATCGAGTAGTAGCTGATTACGTTGCGCACCTCCAGTTCGGTCAGCGCCAGCCGCCCGGCCAGTTCGGAAACAACCTCATCGCTGACATAGCCAACCTCATCCTGAGCATAGAGCAGTGTCGGAACCAGCACGGAACGCTTGGTCGGATAATGGGTCAGCATCTCGGCTAAACGCTGCTCGAATTCGTCAGAGAATTTCATGGCCATCTATCGATCGATTTCCCCGAGCACGATATCAATGGAGCCGATCGCCGCTACCACGTCGGCGATCAAGTGTCCTTCGCACATTTTTGGCAACAATTGCATATTGGCCAGACAGGCCGAGCGCATGTGCACTCGATAGGGCTTGGCTGTTCCATCACTCACCACGTAGTAGCCCATCTCCCCGCGGGG